>CAMLKO010000133.1 GCA_946480495.1 uncultured Caulobacteraceae bacterium | reverse complement strand
CCTCGTCCGAACCGATGACGCTGACCGACGAGGCCATCCTCGCGCGGTTCCACGCGACCAAGAACGCGCCCAAGGGCTCGCAGCTGGTCGGCTTCCACATGCTGTCGGTGAACCAGGCGGAGCGGTCGGTGGAGGTCGCCTTCGACGCCGGCGAGCAGTTCTGCAACCCGATGCGCCAGATCCAGGGCGGCTATCTGTGCGTGATGCTGGACGAGGCCATGTCGGTCGCCTGCATGGTCGCCTCGGGCATGACCTGCGTCGCGCCCACGCTGGAGATGAAGACCAGCTTCTTCCGGCCGGCGGTCCCGGGAAAACTGCGCGGCGTCGGCCGCGTGGCGAAGTGGGGAAGGACGGTAGCCTTCACGGAAGGCGAGCTTTACGATGCGGAAGGTCGCCTGCTGGCGAAAGCCACCGGCACGGCGATCCCGACGCCCTTTGAGCGGTACAAGAAATAGGGAGTAGGCCTTGGGGGAGGCGCGCTGGACAGTCCGGGTCGTGGCGGCGGCAGCCGCCCTCCTCGCGCTGGCGCTGGCCCCGGCGGCCAACGCCGCGTCTTCGGCGAGTCCGTTCGCGAACTGGGCGGCCGTGGTCATCGCCGGCGACTGGCACGCCCACTCCGGCGGACCGACGGAAGCCTTCGACAACGCCCGCCGGGACGTGGCCGCACGGCTGACGACGCTGGGCTTCGCACGCGACAACGTCCGCCAGTTCTCGACGCGGCCCGACCGCTACCCCGACACCCGGCCCTCGCGGACCGAGCTGCAGCCGATCTTCGACACGCTGAGCGAGCTGGCGCAGAAGGCGCCGGCCGGATGCCTGATCTACTACACCTCCCACGGCGGCCCGCCCGGCGTGGTGATGGACGAGGACGGCAAGCAGATGATCGTGCCGCCCGGCGTCATGGCCGAGCTGGTCAACCAGGCCTGCCCGAACCGCCCGACGATCGTGGTGCTGTCTGCCTGCTTCTCGGGCGTCTTCATCCCGGCGCTGGAGAAGAACGACCGGATGATCCTGACCGCGGCGCGGCGCGACCGCAGCTCCTTCGGCTGCAGCGAGAGCGACAAGTACCCCTTCTTCGACGACTGCTTCCTGCGGTCCTCGACCCACGCGCATGACTTCGCCGCGCTTGGAACGGCGGTGCAGACCTGCGTCGCCCAGAAGGAAACCGAGACCGGCGCGCGGCCGGCGTCCGAGCCGCAGCTGTGGATCGGGCCGGAGCTGAAGCCGATCCTGCCCCTCTACGCCTTCACCAAAGCCCCATCCGCCCTGGCCTCGACGCCCTGACGTCCAAGAAGGAGCGCCCTTGCCGCTGCGCCATCTCCTGAAGGCCGCTCTGGCGGCGCTCGCCGGACTGACGCTGATCGGACCCGCCGTGGCGCAGGATGCACCCTCGTCCTCGCCGATCCCGCCCTTTCCCGCCACCCCGCCAAAGGCGCCCATCCCCTATACCGAGCTGCATCGGTCGGCCCCGAAGCCGAAACCGAAGCCCAAGGCGGTGTCCGGCGCTTCGGCGACCGCCGCGGCCGCCGGCCCCGCGCCCTTTACGGCGCTGACCGCCTCCGCCCCCATCCCGCCCGCGCAGCTGGAGGCCTTCGTCGACGGCGTCGTGCGCGAGGCGATGGCCCGCGACCACATCGGCGGCGTCACCGTCTCCGTCGTCCAGAACGGCCAGGTGGTGCTGAAGAAGGGCTACGGCTTTGCGCGCCTCAATCCGGCCCGGCCCGTCGATCCGGACCGGACGCTGTTTCGCATCGGCTCGATCTCCAAGACCTTCACCTGGATCACCCTGATGAGGGAGATCGAGATCGGGCACATGCGGCTGGACGCGCCGGTGAACCTGTATCTGCCGCAGCGCGTGCAGGTGCCCGACCAGGGCTTCGACCAGCCGGTCCGGCTGCGCCATCTGATGACCCACACGGCAGGCTTCGAGGACCGGGCGTTCGGCCAGCTGTTCGAGCGCGACTACGACCGGGTGCGCCCGATGACGGTCTACCTGCGCCAGGAGCGGCCGAGCCGGGTGCGGCCGCCGGGCGTGGAGCCCTCCTACTCCAACTACGGCGCGACCCTGGCCGGCGCGGCGGTGTCCAACGTCACCGGCAAGACCTTCGAGGCGCTGGCGGAGGACGAGATCATCCTGCCGCTGCACCTGGGCCGCACGACCTTCCGCGAGCCGCACCCTGAAACACAGGGCATGCCCCATCCCATGGATCCGGCGCTGGCCCGCGACCTGGCGCAGGGGCTGCACTGGACGCCGGACGGCTTCGAGGCCCGCTCATTCGAGTACATGGGCCAGATCGCACCCGCCGGCTCGGCGTCTTCCACGGCCGCCGACATGGCCCGCTACATGCAGCTGCTGCTGAACGGCGGGACGCTCGATGGCGCGACGGTGTTCAGCCCCCAGATCGCCCGCTGGATGCGCACGACCCTCTATCGTCCGGCGCCGGGCGCCGCGGGCTGGAACTACGGCTTTGAGGACCTGGCGCTGCCGGGCGCCCGCCATGGCTTCGGGCACCTCGGCACGACGCTGTGGTTCAGGTCCAGCATGGTGCTGGCGCCCGACCTGGGGCTAGGCGTCTTCGTGGCGACCAACACCGACACCGGCGGGTCGCTGCGCGAGCGGCTGCCCCAGCAGATCATCCAGCACTTCTATGGCCCCGGCGCCGACATGCCGCCGGCCGCCTCGCCGGCGTTGGCGCGGCAGGGCTCGATCTATGACGGCCACTACCTGACCACCCGCCGCGCCTATGGCGGCATGGAAGGCTTCGTCGACGCGCTGATCGGCTTCACCAACGTGCGGGTCACGCCGGGCGGATATCTGAGGACGACCGACGACGAAGGCTCCCATCTGTGGGCGGCCACCTCGACCCCCGGCGTCTTCCGAAGCCTGGACGGGCCCGAGACGATCGCCTTCGACATCCGCGACGGGAAAGCCGTCCGCATCTTCGGCGCGTCGGGCACGGCGACCTACGAGCGGCGCGGCGACTGGGCCGGGCCGAACCTGCTGACGCTGCTGGCCGCGCTGACCGCCGCCGCCGCGATCATCACCCTGATCGGCGTCGGATTCCGCAGCCGCCGCGATTTCCGCCAGACGACGGTCCAGGCCCGCGCCAGCCTGATGCAGACGACCCAGGCCGTGCTCTGGCTGGTGGCGATGGCCTCGTTTGCTGTCTGGGGGGCGGGCGCGGGCGACATCGCGGTCGTGGTCTATGACTGGCCGGGCGCCTGGATCGTCATCGCCTCGGCCTGCGCGCTGGTGGCGGCGGTGCTGTCGGTGATGACGCTGATCATGACGCCGGTCATCTGGCGGGGCGGCCGGCGGGTGGACAGCTGGACGGGCGGGCGCAAGCTTCGCTTCAGCATGACGGTGCTGATCTTCACCGCGTTTGCGCTCGACCTCGCCTACTGGGGCGCGCTGATGCCCTGGAGCGGCTAGCCCGCGAAGGCGCCGCCCGACAGCTTCTCGACCCGCACGCAGATCCGTTCGCGCTCGCCCTGCCGCCGCTCGACCAGCAGGCGCGAGACCTGGGCGTCGTCGTGGAAGGCGTAGCCCTTCAGCGCGTCGAGCACCGCCTTGGCCAGGTTGTCGAGGTCGAGCCAGGGCGGGTCGCCGGTGAAGTCCATGGCGATCTCGACGGCGAACTCGCCCCACGCCGGGCGCCCGCCGCGCCACTCCTTGCGGAAGAACTCGTAGATCAGCGGCTTGTAGTACTTGGCCTGGGTGGTCAGGCCCTCGACCACGACCTCAAGGACGCCGCCGTCTTCGCGGGCGCGGACCTTGCCCCGGCCTGTCCAGTCGCCATCCACTAGTCGGGAACGCGCTCGACCTTCACCGCCGTGCCGTAGGCCAGGACCTCGGTGATGCCGTCGGTGATCTCGTTGGCGTCGTAGCGCATGGCCAGGATCGCGTGCGCGCCCATCTGCTCGGCGTGCTCCACCAGAAGGTCGTAGGCCTCCTGCCGCGCGTGCTCGGCCAGGCGCGTGAAGATGGTGATGTTGCCGCCGAAGATGGACTGGATCGATGCGCCGAGGTTGCCGATCACGCTGCGCGAGCGCACCGTCACGCCGCGCACCAGTCCCAAGTGCTGGATGACGCGATAGCCCGGCAGGTCATTGGTGGTCGTCACGATCATTGGCATCTTCCTTCCCTCGCCTTCAGCCTATATCCGACGTTTCCGCAGACGCGGCCAGCCGCACCTTCAGGTGGAAGAGCCTTACGAATGACGACCCGCACCGAAACCGACACCTTCGGCCCCATCGAGGTCCCCTCGGACCGCTACTGGGGAGCGCAGTCGCAGCGGTCGCTGGGCAACTTCAAGATCGGCTGGGAAAAGCAGCCGAAGCCGATCATCCGCGCGCTGGGCGTCGTCAAGCGCGCCGCCGCCGAGGCCAACATGGAGCTCGGCCGGCTCGATCCGG
>CAMLKO010000132.1 GCA_946480495.1 uncultured Caulobacteraceae bacterium | reverse complement strand
GCGACCGGCAGCATGCCCGCGCCCATGGCCACCGTGGTCATCACGATCGGCCGGGCGCGCTTGTGGGCGGCGTCCATCAGGGCCTCGTAGCGGCCCATGCCGCGCTTCATGGCTTCCAGCGCGTACTCGACCAGCAGGATCGAGTTCTTCGCCGCGATCCCCATCAGCATCAGGATGCCGATCAGGGCGGGCATGGAGAGGTTCAGCCCCGCGATCAGCAGCATGCCGAACGCCCCGCCGATGGCCAGCGGCAGGGCCGCCTGGATGGTGATCGGGTGGGCGAAGCTGCGGAAGAGCAGCACCAGCACCGCGTACATCAGAAGGATGCCGGTGAAGAGTGCGCCGCCGAACCCGCCGACCAGCTGCTGCAGCGCCTCCACATCGCCCGCGGGCTTCTCGCTGACGCCGCGCGGCAGGTTCTTCAGCGCCGGCAGCGCGTGCACCGCCTTGTTGGCGGCGCCCAGCGCCAGGCCGTTCAGCTCGGCGGTGATGGTGACGCTGCGGCTGCGGTCGAGGCGGTCGATCTGCGAGGGCCCGGCGCCGAACTTCACGTCGGCCACCGCGCTCAGCGGCACGGAGCCGCCGGTCGCGGTCGGCACGCGCATGTTCTCGATGGTGGCGAGGTCCTGGCGGCTCTCGGGATTGAAGCGCAGCCGGATCGGGATCTGCCGGTCGCCCATGTTGAACTTGGGCAGGAACTGGTCGATGTCGCCCAGCGTCGCGACCCGCACGGCCTGCGAGATCGCCGCCGGCGAGACGCCCGCGCGCGCCGCCTGGTCGGGCAGCGGGGTGACCTCCAGCTCGGGCCTGGCGATATCGGCGCTGGAGACGACGTTGGTCAGGCCCTGCACGCCGCGCATCTGGTTTTCCACCTGCCGCGCGGCGGCCGACAGCGCGGCCGCGTCGTCGCTGACCAGCGCGATGGTGATGACGTTGTTGGAGTTGTCGACGCCAAAGCGGATGCGGGCGCCCGGGATCGCCTGGAACTCCTCGCCGAACTTATGCTCCAGGTCCTGCTGGGAGAGGCTGCGCTTGCCCTTGGGCGTGTAGTTGACGATCACGCTGGCCCGGCGCGGCTCGCCCGGCGCGCCGCCCGAGGCGCCGGGTCCCGACGCGTTCAGGCCCGCGCCGACCTCGGCATAGACGCTGGTGACCTCCGGCGCCTGGCGCATGATCTGGGTCATCCGCTGGACCACCGCGTCGGTGTCCTCCAGCTTCGCGCCCGGCGGCAGCTCGACGGAGATCGAGGAATAGCCCTCGTCGCCGGCCGGGATGAACTCGCCGGGCAAGAGCGGGATCAGCGCCAGGGAGCCCACGAAGACCGCCAGGCCGATGGCCAGCGTCACGCGCCGGTGGGCCAGCACCCAGCGCAGCGCCCTCTGGTAGGGCGCCATCCACGGCGGGTCGCCGCGCGGCTTCTTCTCGTTGCGCAGCAGGTAGGCGCTCATCAGCGGGGTGAGCATCCGCGCGACCAGCAGCGAGAACAGCACCGAGACGCAGGCCGCCAGCGCGAACGACTTGAAGAACTGCCCCACCACGCCCGGCATGAAGCCCACGGGCGCGAAGACGGCCACGATGGTGAAGGTGGTGGCGACGACCGCCAGCCCGATCTCGTCGGCGGCTTCCAGCGACGCGGGATAGGGCGCCTTCCCGTCGCGCATGTGGCGCACGATGTTCTCGATCTCGACGATGGCGTCGTCGACCAGGATGCCGATGGTCAGCGACAGCGCCAGCAGCGTGACCACGTTGAACGACTGGTTCAGCGGCGCCAGCACCGCGAACGTCGGGATCAGCGACAGCGGCATGGCCACCGCGGTGACGAACGTCGCCCGCCAGTCGCGCAGGAACAGATAGACCACCGCCACCGCCAGCAGCGCGCCCAGCAGCAGCGCCTCCATCGAGGCGAAGTAGCTCTCCTCCACGAAGGCGACGGTCGAGAACACCTCCTCGACCTTCAGCTCGGGATGGGCGGCGTCGAGCTGCTCGACCACCTTGCGCACCTGCTTGGCCGCCTTGACCTCGCTGGCGGCGCGGGTGCGGGTCATGTTGAAGCCCACCACCTCCTGGCCGTTGAAGCGGGCGAAGCCGCGCATCTCCGACCAGGAGTCCTTCACTTCGCCAAGGTCGCCGAGCCGCACGCTGCGCCCGCCGCCGAGGTCGACGCGGGTGTCGGCGAGCTGGGCGACGGTGCTGGCGGCGCCGAGCGTGCGGATCGACTGCTCCTCGCCGCCGATGTCGGCGCGGCCGCCCGGCAGGTTGGCGTTGAAGTTGCGCAGCGCGTTGCTGACCTGGCCGGCGGTCACGCCCTGGGCGGCCATGCGGCCGGGCTCGAGGTCGACGCGGATCTCGCGGGTCACCCCGCCCAGCCGGTTGACCTTGGCGATGCCGGGGATGGCCAGCAGGGCCTTGGAGACGTCGTTGTCGATGAACCACGACAGCTGCTCGGGGTTCATGCCCGGCGCGCGCACCACGTAGTAGATCATCGGGTTGCCGGTGGCGTCGATGCGCTGGACGACCGGGTCGGGGATGTCGCCGGGCAGCTGCGAGCGGCTTCTGGCCACCGCGTTGCGCACGTCGTTGGTGGCGCGCTCCAGGTCGGTGCCGACCTCGAACTCGATGTAGGTCACCGAGACCCCGTCCACGACCGTCGAGCGGACGTGGCGGATGCCCTGCAGGCCGGTGACGCCGTCTTCGAGGATGCGGGTGACCTGGGTCTCCACCTCCGCCGGCGCGGCGCCGGGCTCCGAGGCGCTGACCACCACCAGCGGGAAGTCGATGTCGGGGAAGTTGTTGACCCGCATCGAGGCGAACCCCGACAGCCCCGCGATCGTCAGCACGACGAACAGCAGCAGCGTCGGGACCGGGTTGCGGATCGCCCAGGATGAGATGTTGCGCAGCATCAGCGCGCCACGCGGACCAGGTCGCCGTCGGTCAGGAAGCCCGCGCCCTGCGCCACCACCCGCTGGCCAGGCGTCAGGCCCGCCAGCACCTCGACGGCGTCGCCGGCGCGCTCGCCCGTCTTCACCGGGCGGAAGTGCACGTGGCTGGTCGCGTCGATCACATAGACCCCGCTCTGGTCGGTCCGGTAGACGATGGCTTGCTGCGGCACGGTCAGCGACGACGGCGCGCCCCCGGAGATGGACGCGGTAGCGAACATCCCGGGCTTCAGTTTCGATCCCGCCGCCACCGCGATCCGCGCCAGTCCCACCCGCGTCTGCGGGTCGACCTGGGGCGTGACGATCCGCACCACGCCCGTCGTCGAGACGCCGTTGGCCATCACCGTCGCCGGCATCCCGGCCCGCACGGTCGCCAGATCCTGCTCGGGCACCTGGGCGTTCAGCTCGAGGCGCCCGTCGCGGACCAGCCTGAACAGCTCCGTTCCCGCCGCCACGATCTGGCCCTTCACCACCGAGCGGGCGGTGATCAGGCCGCTGACAGGGGCGCGCACGTCGGTCTGGCCGCGCCGCGCCGTGGTCTCGGCCAGCGCCGCCTGCGCGGCCTGCACATTGGCCGCCGCCGTCCGCTGCGCCGCCAGCGCCTGGTCGAGCGAAGCCTGCGAGAGGTAGCCCTTGGCCTTCAGCTCCTGCGAGCGCGACAGCGCGGCGGCCGCCTGCGCCAGCTGCGCCTTGGCCGAGGCCACCGCGGCCTCCTGCTGGCGCTGCTGGCTGGCCAGCACCGCGTCGTTCATCTTCACCAGCACCTGGCCCTGGCGGACGTAGTCGCCCTCGTCGGCATAGACGCCCACGGCGCGCAGGCCGCCGGTCTCGGCGCCCACGGGCACTTCCTGCCAGGCGGTGATGGTGCCCGACGCCTCGATGGTGCGGGCCAGCGGCTCGGGCGCGACGGTCACGGCCGTCACGGTCAGCGCGGGTCTAGCGGCGGGATCGGCCTTCTTGCCGCCGCACCCGGCGGCCAACACCAGGGCCGCAGCCAAAGCCAATCCGGCCCTTATCGTCCTACTCAACGCTACGCTCCAGCTTGCGGCGCGCACGCCCCCACATCGTTTCCGGCCTTAACTATGGACTGAAACTAGTTTCGCAAGCCAAAACGCCGCGTCTCGCCGCCGGCCCTCGCCGTGCGGCGCGAATATGCTACAGGGGCGGCCGCATGACGCCGCTCGACAAAATCCGCAACTTCTCGATCGTGGCCCACATCGACCACGGCAAGTCGACCCTCTCCGACCGCCTGATCCAGGAGACGGGCGGCCTGACCGCGCGCGAGATGAAGGAGCAGGTGCTCGACTCGATGGACATCGAGCGCGAGCGCGGCATCACCATCAAGGCCCAGACCGTCCGCCTCGACTATCACGCCCGCGACGGCGAGACCTATGTCCTGAACCTGATGGACACCCCCGGCCACGTCGACTTCGCCTACGAGGTCTCCCGCAGCCTGGCCGCCTGCGAGGGCTCCATCCTCGTCGTCGACTCCAGCCAGGGCGTCGAGGCCCAGACGCTGGCCAACGTCTA
>CAMLKO010000131.1 GCA_946480495.1 uncultured Caulobacteraceae bacterium | reverse complement strand
GGCACGAGCAGCGGTACAACGCGCTGCTCTCTGGCCGGGTGATGTTCTGATCTGACGGCGGTCACGGCCATAGCAAGATTCACGCGCGGCATATCCCGCGAGCCAATGTTCGGGCGCTACAGAACGAAGTGCGCGAGATCGGACAATGGCACCGCGAAGATGAGAGGGAAGGCCCTGACTAAGGGTCTCGTGAACGATTCTCGCGCCGACTACGCCGAAGCCGAGCGGCGCGAATGAGGGGCCCAGCAAGCCGCGCGAGTTGCCCCGCGCGGCTTTCCTTCTAGATCGGGTTAAGTCCGAACGCGTACCGTCGGCGATAGCTGTGGCGAACACGCCAAACGTGGCGAATGCGGCGATAGCGCCGCTGCTTGATGCGCATGTTCAATGCGCGGATTCCTTCTGAAGGGTTTGTCAGAAGGGCCGCGACGTGGGAGTCTGGCTTGTCACAGCATCAGCCCCAGCCATCGCGGCCCGGTTGGCCAACGGCGCCCCCGCCCTCACGGTGCGGGGTCGCTGCCGTTTCCTAGGCCCTAGCATCACGGTGACATCGTGAATCTCCCTCATTGGCGCGACGGGTCTCCCGGCGCTCATGTGAAGGATGCAGGGGCGACGTCAGGCCGTCAGCCGGAAAGGGTCGGAAAGGGTCGCATGGCTGGTCGGAAACCGGTTTCCGACTAGATTACTTGAACGCTCTGAATACCTTGGCGGCGCGCTGCTTGATCTGCGTCAGGCCTCCTTTGTAGCCGCGATCTTCGATCCAGGTCTGCATCGCATCGACCACTTCGGCCTGCTTCTCAGGCTTGAAGTCACCAACGTAAATGCGTTGGGCGATTTCGATAATCAGGTCCTCCCAGAAGTCGGCGGGCGGGCGCCCCCCCTTATTTGGAACAGCGTCTATGTCTGTGAGAGGCGTTGCCGGAGCAACTACCGGCGGGTATCGAGCCAGCGCCAGCGCCGCCCCTTCGGCGCTTATGCGCCCAACGTGCCCGTTAGACCTCTCGGTTCGGCGCGGCGGGGGTTGCACCATCGAAGCGATACCGGAGGGATCAAACCGTACATCAAAGAGCCGAACCGTCCTTGTTGGGGAACTGTAGTTGGCCCCGCGAAATTGGATCGTCAGATCACCGGTTTCCCAGAAGCGCTCGTAACTCTGGCTCACGCCGACCGCTGACTCCCACCACTCCGGGAGTATGTGGCAGAGGGTTTCTTCTCGTCGCTTACTACCACTCCCCCAAACCATCGTCCCAGCAGCGGACCTAGCGAGCCCCGACAAAAGCCGGGTCAGTAGGGTCGCTACGGCGGTGCTCGGTGAGAGCGGCGCGACTGCCTCGAATAGATGGGCCGCGCCTATCCACGCGGCGAACTCTTCCGGCGACGGGTTTAGGTTCGGCTCTTCACTGTCTGCCATTGAGCCGGAAGCTCAACTGGGGCGCTTCCTGAGTCAAGTATGTTGTTGCCCTGATTTCGTTCAGTTTTTCGGCTGGAACCGCCCTGCGTCCAGACGCATTACCGTCTTGGAACAACCAGGCGCGCAACGGGTCTCCTGAGTGGGAATCATCGATGTCGTCGGCACGGCGGCGGCCCTCTGCTCGATGGCGAGCTTCACCCCCCAGCTGGTGAAGATCTGGCGCGAGCGCGACGCCTCGTCGGTGTCGCTGCGGATGTACGCCATCACCGTGACCGGATTTTCGCTGTGGATCGCCTACGGCCTGCTGCTGAAGAGCTGGCCCATCATCGGCGCGAACTCGGTCTGCCTGATCGAATCGGCCGCGATCCTGGTGCTCAAGTGGCGCTTCGAGCGGATCAGCGCAGCGCCGCGTTGACCTTGGCCAGCGCCGCCGAGCCGGGGATCAGCTGCGCGTCCGACAGGCGGTTGAGCGCGGTGGGGACCGTGTCGAGGCTGTCGTGCAGGTCTTCGGCCTCGGGCTCGATGTAGAGCAGGCCGGTGACCACCTCGCCCATCGCGTTGCGCTCGGCCAGGAAGGCCATGGCGGCGGTGCGGTCGGTCGGGTCGTAGTCGGCGGCGACCTTGCGCAGGCTGAGCACCGTGCCGTCGTGCTGCTGGACCGTCACCACTTCGCCCGGGGCGTACTGGGCGGTCAGCGGCGCGCGGCCGACCATGACGTCGAGCTTGTTCACCGCCTCGTTGTGCTCGCGCACCCAGTCGAAGCTCTTGGTCGAACCCGCGTGGTTGTTGAAGGCGATGCAGGGGCTGATCACGTCGATGAAGGCCGCGCCCTTGTGCTTCAGCGCCGCCTTGATCAGCGGCACCAGCTGGTCCTTGTCGCCGGAGAACGACCGCGCCACGAAGCTGGCGCCAAGCTGCAGGGCCATGGCGACGAGGTCGATGCCGCTGTCGTGGTTGACCACGCCCTTCTTCGACTTCGAACCGCGGTCGGCGGTGGCGGAGAACTGGCCCTTGGTCAGCCCGTACACGCCGTTGTTCTCGACGATGTAGGCCATGTTGACGCCGCGCCGTATGGCGTGCGCGAACTGGCCAAGGCCGATGCTGGCGCTGTCCCCGTCGCCCGAGACGCCGAGATAGATCAGCTCGCGGTTGGCGAGGTTGGCGCCGGTCAGCACCGAGGGCATGCGCCCGTGCACGGTGTTGAAGCCGTGGCTCGCGCCCAGGAAATAGTCCGGCGTCTTGGACGAGCAGCCGATGCCCGAGAGCTTGGCCAGCCGGTGCGGCTCCAGGTCGATCTCGAAGCAGGCCTGCACGATGGCGGCGCTGATCGAGTCGTGCCCGCAGCCGGCGCACAGCGTCGAGATCTTTCCCTCGTAGTCGCGGCGGGTGAAGCCGAGCGCGTTCTTGTTCAGCGACGGGTGATGGAAGACGGGCTTTGCGATGTAGGTCATTTGGCCATCTCCCCTTGGGCGGCCGCGCCGGTCGAGCCCATCCGCGTCTTCAGCTCGCCGGCGATGAAGCGGGCGGTGATCGGCGTGCCGTCATAGTGCAGCACCTTCACGAGCCGCGCCGGATCGACGCCGCCCTCGTTGATCAGGAGCGCGCGCAGCTGGGCGTCGCGGTTCTGCTCGATGACGAAGACCAGCTCGTGCTCGGCGATGAAGTCGAAGACCTCGCCGCTGAACGGGAAGGCGCGAACCCGCATGGCGTCCAGATGCACGCCCTGGCCTTCCAGCTGCGCCAGCGCCTCGTCCATCGCAGGCGAGGTCGAGCCGAAATAGACGACGCCGTAGGCCGACTTCTTCTTCGCCCGCCTGATGATGGGCGCGGGGACCAGCGACTTGGCGGTGTCGAACTTGCGGAGCAGCCGCTCCATGTTGTCGACATAGACGCTGCCCTCTTCGGAGTAGCGGGCGTAGCGGTCGCGCGAGGTGCCGCGGGTGAAGTAGGCGCCCTTCTCCGGGTGCGTCGCCGGCAGCGTCCGGTAGGGGATGCCGTCGCCGTCGACGTCGAGGTAGCGGCCGAAATCGGCGCCGGCCTCCAGCATCTCGGCGGTCATGATCTTGCCGCGATCGAGCTCACGCGTATCGTCCCATTCGAAGGGCGCGGTCAGCCACTCGTTCATGCCCATGTCGAGGTCGAGCATGACGAAGACCGTCGTCTGCAGCCGGTCGGCGAGGTCGAACGCCGCCGCCCCGAACTCGAAGCATTCGCCCGGGCCTTCGGGCAGCAGCAGGACGTGCTTGGTGTCGCCGTGGCTGGCGTAGGCGCAGGTCAGGATGTCCGACTGTTGGGTGCGCGTCGGCATGCCGGTCGAGGGCCCGCCGCGCTGGACGTCGAAGATCACCGCGGGGATCTCGGCGAAATAGCTGAGGCCGATGAACTCCTGCATCAGCGAAATGCCGGGGCCGGACGTGCAGGTGAACGCCCGCGCGCCGTTCCAGCCCGCGCCCACCACGACGCCGATCGAAGCGATCTCGTCCTCGGCCTGGACGATGGCGTACTTCGCCTTGCCGGTTTCCGGATCGGTGCGCAGCTTCTTGCAGTAGCTGGTGAAGGCCTCGGCGAGCGAGGTGGACGGCGTGATCGGATACCAGGCGCAGACGGTCGCCCCGCCATAGACCGCGCCCAGCGCGGCCGCGGTGTTGCCGTCGACGAAGATGCGGTCGCCCACGGCGTCGGACTTCTTCACCTGCAGGCCCAGCGGCTTGAGGTTCTCGCGGGCATAGGTCAGGCCGATGCCGAGCGCCTCGATGTTGGCCGGGATCAGCTTGGGCTTGGAGGCGTATTCCTCCGCCAGCAGCCCCTCGACGAGCGCCTGATCGATGCCGAGCAGGTGGGTCAGCGCGCCCAGATAGATGATGTTCTTCAACACCTTGCGCTGCGACGGCTCGGCGTAGGCGGCGTTGCACAGCTGCGTCAGCGGCAGGCCGACGATGTTGATGTCGGCGCGGAATTTCGACGGCGGCAGCGGCTTGGTGGAGTCGTAGAAGAGGTAGCCGCCGGGATCGATCTCGGCGACGTCCTTGTCCCAGGTCTGCGGGTTCATGGCGACCATCAGGTCGACGCCGCCGCG
>CAMLKO010000130.1 GCA_946480495.1 uncultured Caulobacteraceae bacterium | reverse complement strand
GGCGGCCTCGGCGGCGTCGCGGGCCGCCATCGCCGCCTGTTCGGCCCGGTGGCGGGTGGTGATGTCCTTGAGGACGCCGAGCAGGCGGATCGGCTTGCCCTCGTCGTCGAACATGACCTCGGCGCCGGCGTCAGCCCACACTTCCTTTCCGTCGGTCCGGTTCATCCGGTGTTCGGTGCGAAAGGGCTCGCCCTTCTGCATCCGCTCGGCCCAGACCGCCATGGCGGCGGGACGGTCGTCCGGATGGACCGCGCTCCATGGGTTCGTCGAGAGTTCTTCATACGTGAAGGGCCGCTCGAGGAAGGTGTCCTGGGCGCCGCCGACGGTCACCGTCTGCGTCAGTCCATCGACCTCGTAGAACATCAAGTTGGCGATCTCGATGGCCAGTCGCAGGCGTTCTTCGGACCGCTCGGCGCGCTCAAGGGACTGGACCATGTCGGTGATGTCCGTGGACATCGCCATCACGCCGGCGATCTCGCCGCGGGCGTCGCGCCACGGGCCGAGCTCGGCGCGGATCCAGCGCTGCTCGCCGTCAGGCCGGACGAAGGGCATCTGCTCGGCGTGGACGGCTTTCCCCGCGAGCGCCCGGTCGAAGGCGCCGCGCCAGTCTGAAAAGCTCTGCGGGAAAAGTTCGGGGATCGAGCGGCCGATGATTTCCCCCTGCAGGCCGGTCTCAAACCGCCAGCGCGGGCTCACCTCGATGACGCGAAGGTCGCGGTCGGTCATGGCCAGCGCCACGGGCGATCCCAGCACCAGCAGCTGCATCTGGCGCTGCAGCGCCTCGGCCTCGGACTCCGCCTCGGCGAGGTGGCGGCGCGCCCGCAGCGCGTCGATCTCGTCGGCGACGACGCCGGCCATGTCCTCCACGAAGGCGATGAGCTCGGCGTCGGGCTCGCGCGGATCGGACGCGGCAATGCAGAAAGCCCCGATGGACAGCCCGTTGCGCAGCCGGATCGGCGCGCCGCAGAAGAAGCGGATGTAGGGCGGGCCGGCGACCCACGGGTGGTGCTTGGCGAAATACTGGGCGTCGGGCGTGTAGACGGTATGGCCGACCGTCATGATCAGGTCGGCGATGGCCTCCGCGCGCGGAACGACGTCGGCGGGCTTGCCCTCGAACGCGGACTGCCAGGCATGGTCGGCGTCAACCACCACCACGAAGGCGTGCGAGACCCTGGCGAAGGTTTTCGCGATGCGCGCCAGCCGGTCGATCTTTGGCTGAAGGACGGCCATGTCCAGCAGCCGGATCTCGGAAAGCCGGGCTTCCTCCAGGTCGAGTTCGTCTGACGGGCCCATGGTAAGCAGTCCCCACTTTGAGCCGTCAGAGTGTGGGGGTTGGGTTAAGATTACGTGCTTATTTTCCTACAATTCGCCTAGGCCGATTTCATGTAACCGTTGCCGTAGGAAAGTATCGGCGGTGATCGGATATGGATAACGGTCAAGGTTACTGGCCGATACACATTGTGGCAGCGTCCTGATCAGATAATCGGGCGCGAAGTGCAGGAAGAAGGGCGTCGAGTAGCGCGCGACGCCGCGACGCTCGGGGGCCGGGTTCACCACCCGGTGCGTGGTCGACGGCAGCACGTGGTTGGTCGCCCGCTGCAGCATGTCGCCGATGTTGCAGACGACCGAGCCCGGCGGCGGGTTGATCGCCAGCCACTGGCCGTCGCGGTCCAGCACCTCCAGCCCCGCCTCCTCGGCGCCGAGCAGCAAGGTGATGGCGTTGATGTCCTCGTGCGCGGCGGCGCGGATGTGGGGGCCGTCGAAGGGGACCGGCGGATAGTGCAGCAGGCGAAGCACGCTGTCGCCGTCGCGGACCGCCTCGTCGAACGCATGGCGCTCCAGCCCGAGATAGGCGGCGATGGCCTGCAGCACCTTCACGCCCAGATCGTCGAGCGCGCCATACAGCCAGGTGAGGGTCTCGCGAAAACCCGCCACCTCCGCGGGCCAGACGTTGTCGGGCATGCTGGCGCGATAGGCGTGGCCTTCCGGCAGGTCGCGGCCGACGTGCCAGAATTCCTTGAGGTCGAAGTGCTCCGCGCCCTTGGCGGTTTCGACGCCGAAGGGGGTGTAGCCGCGCTGGCCAGCGCCGCCCGGTATCTGGTAGGCGCGCTTGGCCTCTTCCGGCAGGGCGAAGAAGGCCTTGGCGTCCGCCAGCGCCGCATCGATCCGCGCCTGCTCCAGGTCGTGGTCGCAGATCACAGCGAAGCCGTAGCGGGCGAACGAGACGCCCAGGTCGCGGGCAAATCCCTCGAAGTCCTGCTGGTATCGGTGGAAGCTGACCGGCCGGATGACGGAAGGGGACATCAAGCAGCTCCAGGAACCGAGTGGCGATTTCCGCGCTTAGGGTGAGTCGAATATCCGGACGATGCGCCGTTGCGCCGTCCCGTTCATGCTGCAGTCAAGTTCGATACCGGAACTTTGCTGTAGCGCGCCGCGTTTGTAGCGCAGCCGTCACCTGGAGACCTGAGAATGCACAAGACCCCTGCCATCGCCTGCCTGTTGGCCGCGACGGCTCTAACCGCCTGCACCACCGTCGATCCCTATACCGGCCAGACGGTCCGCAGCAACACCCGCACGGGCGCCATCGTCGGCGCGCTGGGCGGCGCGGCGCTTGGCTACCTGTCCAACGACAAGAGCGAGCAAGGCCGCAAGAACGCGCTGATCGGCGCCGGTGTCGGCGCGCTCGCCGGCGCGGGCGTGGGCGCCTACATGGACAAGCAGCAGGCGCAGCTTCGCGCCCAGCTGGCCGACACGGGCGTCACCGTCACCCGCCAGGGCGACAACATCGTGCTCAACATGCCGAGCGACGTGACCTTCGCGTTCGACCGCTCGGACATCCAGCCGCAGTTCTACAAGGTGCTGGATGAAGTGGCCGGCACCATGAACCAGTATCCGTCCACCACCATCGACGTCGTCGGCCACGCCGACTCCGTCGGCACCGACGTCTACAACCAGGCCCTGTCGGAACGCCGGGCCAGCTCGGTCGCCAGTTACCTGACCTCCCGCGGCGTGCTTCCCGCGCGTCTGTATGTGGCCGGGATGGGCGAACGTCAGCCGATCGCTTCCAACGATACGGAAGCCGGCCGCGCCCAGAACCGTCGCGTGGAGATCATCCTGCGGCCCTACACGGGCTGACGGACCTCTTCTTCCGTTTCGGACTCCTGCGCCCCGTCGGCCCCGCCGTCGGGGCGTATCCGTTTGAGGTCCTCCTGCAGCAGCCGCTCGGTGGTGCGCGCCGCCTCGCGTGAGGCCAGGACGTAGGTATCGGTGTCGCCGCGCCACAGCGGGCGCAGCTGCTCGAAGGTCTTGCGGTCGTAGGTCCGGAAGAGGTCGACCGCCCGCTTGGCCTTGGCCGCCGAATAGCCCAGCCGCTCCAGCGCCTTTCGCGACAGCGCCAGCGCCCCTTCGAAGGTTTCGCGCTCCACCTCGTGGGCGCCGCTGCTGAGCAGGTCATAGGCGTGCGGCCGGTCCCAGGCGCGGGCCACCACCGTCAGGTTGGGGAAGGCCTGGCGGGCGGTCTCGACCATCTCGACGGCCTTTTCCTTGTCGTCGATCGCCACGATCAGCATCTTCGCCCGCTCGGCGCCGGCCGCGCGCAGCAGGTCCAGCCGGGTGGCGTCGCCGTAGTGCACCCGGCGGCCGAAGCGGCGCAGCACCTCGATCTGCTCGATGTCGGAATCCAGCGTCGTGGCGCGCATGCCGTTGGCCGCGAGCAGCCGCTGGACGATCTGGCCGAAGCGTCCGAACCCGGCGACGATGATGTCCGGCTCGCCGTCGTCGAAGGTGGGGTCGGGATGCTTGACGGCCGGGATCGCCGCGTCGGCCGCGATGGCGATCTGCTCGTAGGCGATCATGGCCAGCGGCGTCAGCGCCATGGAGACGGCCACCGCCGCCGTCAGCAACGCGGCCAACTGCGGCGCGATCACGCCCGCGCCGACGGTGAAGGTCAGCAGCACGAAGGCGAACTCGCCGCCCTGCGACAGCGCCGTCGCCACCGCCGCGGCGCTCTTGTTCTGAGCCCCCGCCAGCCGCGCCAGCCCGAACATGACGACGAACTTCAGCCCCATCAGGCCAAAGACGATGCCGAGCAGCAGCAGCGGCTCCTTCGCGACAAGGCCGAGGTCGAGGCTCGCGCCGACCGTGATGAAGAAGAGGCCGAGCAGCAGGCCGCGGAACGGCTCGATGTCGGCCTCCAGCTCTCGCCGGAACTCGCTCTCGGCCAGCACCACGCCGGCCAGGAAGGCGCCGAGCGCGGGCGACAGGCCCACCATCTGCATCAGGGCCGCGACGCCGATGACGATCAGCAGGGCCGAGGCGGTGAAAATCTCGCGCAGCTGCGCCCGGGCGATGAAGCGGAATATCGGCCGCACCAGATAGCGGCCGATCCCGACCACCACCCCAACAGCCGCGAACACCGCCAGCGCCTGCGCCCAGCCGGGCAGGCCGGAGACGAGGTTGCCCTCGTGCGCCGCCGTCAGCCGCACCGGTCC
>CAMLKO010000129.1 GCA_946480495.1 uncultured Caulobacteraceae bacterium | reverse complement strand
TTACAGCACCGGCCATCGCTCGGCCGTTCGCTCGACCACGCGGGCCAGGAAGGCGACGAGCTCGGCGCCCATGTCGGCGGTGAAGCCCTTGGGCTCGGGCGAGCCGAAGGCGAGGATGCCCTGCCGCGCCGGCTCCCAGATCGCCATGCGGACCATGGCCATGGAGCGGATGTTGGCGGCGTTGTCGCCAAACAGGCCAAGCGCGGGAGCGTGGAAGCCCATCAGCGCCAGGCGCGTCGGCCCCATGATCAGGTCGACCTGCCCCGGCACCAGCGGATACCAGCCGGCAGGCGCGGCGCCCTCCGAGGCGATCACGGCGCCGACGAGGCCAAAGCGCAGGGTGGCGAGCTCGTCCACCCGGCGCGCGAGGTCGGCGTGGTTGCGGGCTTCGAGGATGTCGATGACGGCCGCGTGGGTCTGGGCCTGGGCGGCGAAGTTGGCGCGGGCGGTGGCTTCCAGCTGCTTGCGGGCGCCGGCCTCGCGCTTGTGGGCCTCGGCGACGCGGGTCAGCGCCGCGGGGCCGAAATCGACCACGTTGGCGGCGTCGATTCGCAGGCCGAGCGCCTCCAGCAGGCCCGGATCGTTGCGGACAAACTCAGGGTGGCCTTTGAGGAACTCGCGGATGGCGTCCGCGTCCGCCTCATCCCCCTTGGGCCAGGTCGCCTCGCTCATCCCCCAAACCCTTCAAAGCCCTACAGAATGGATTGGCCGGTCTTCGCCCAATCGCTGAGGAATTGATCAAGCCCCTTTTCGGTTAACGGGTGCTTGAAAAGCGCTTCGAAAACAGCGGGCGGAATGGTCGCGCAGTCGGCGCCGTGGAGGGCCGCGTCGCGCACGTGCTCGGGCGTGCGGATCGAGGCGGCGAGGATTTCGGTGTCGAAGCCGTAGTTGTCGTAGATGGCGCGGATGTCGCCGATCAGGCTCATGCCGTCGGCGCCGTGGTCGTCGAGGCGGCCGATGAAGGGCGAGATGTAGCTGGCGCCCGCCTTGGCCGCGAGCAGGGCCTGGGCGGCGGAAAAGCAGAGGGTGACGTTGGTCTGGATGCCCTCGCGCGCGAATTCGGCCGTGGCGATGAGGCCTTCGCGGGTCAGCGGCACCTTGACGACCACGTTGGGCGCCACGCCGGCCAGCTTGCGGCCCTCGGCCAGCATCTGCGCATGTTCGGTGGCGGCGACCTCGGCGCTGACGGGGCCCTCGACGAGGCCGCAAATCTCGGCGATGACCTCCAGCATGGGGCGGCCGGACTTGGCGATCAGCGTGGGATTGGTGGTGACGCCGTCGACGAGGCCCGTGGCGGCGAGGTCGGCGAGAACCTTGGTGTCGGTGGTGTCGAGAAAGAGCTGCATGGAATGGGTTCTAGCCGCTGGCGCGGAGCCTCGCCAGCCGTGAGCCGCATCGCCTCCATCCTGCTGCCCATGCCGCTGCCCGAAGCGTTCGACTACGCCGAGCCGGAAGGGATGGACCTGGCGGTCGGCGACCACGTCGCCGTGCCGCTGGGGCCCCGGGTGATACGCGGCGTCGTGGAGCGGCTGCGCGAGGGCACGGGCGGCAACCGGCCGCTCAAACCCGTGCTGGAGCGGCTGGAAGACACGCCGCTGCCGGAGAAGACGCTGGCGTTCGTGAACTGGGCGGCGCGCTACGCGGTCGATGCTCCCGGCCAGCCGTTGGCGATCGCGCTGCGGGGGTTGCGCGCGCCGAAGGCCCGGCCGGAGAAGGTGGTGGCGCTCACCGGCAAGCCGCCGACGCGGATGACGCCGGCGCGGGCGAAGGTTCTGGACGTCGCCGCCAGCGCCGAACTGCCGCCCGCGACGCTGGCGGGCGAGGCGCAGGTCTCCACCGGCGTGGTGAAGGGCCTGATCGACGACGGCGCGCTCGAAATCCGCCTGATCGAGCCGCAGGGCGGGTTTGCCGAGCCGGATCTGACGCTGAAGGGCCGCAAGCTCAACGACAGCCAGGCGGCCGCCGCCGAGGCGGTGAAGGCGCAGCTCGGCAAGGGCTTCTCGGTCTCGCTGCTCGATGGCGTGACGGGGTCGGGCAAGACCGAGGTCTACCTGGAGGCTGTCGCGGCGGCGCTGGCCGCCGATCCGCAGGCGCAGGCGCTGGTCCTGCTGCCGGAGATCGCGCTGACGCAGGCGGTGATCGGGCGGTTCGCCGAGCGGTTCGGGGCCGAGCCCGCGGAATGGCACTCCGGCGTCACGCCGCCCAAACGCAGGCGCGTGTGGGAGGCGGTGGTGAGCAATCGCTGCCGCATCGTGGTGGGGGCGCGTTCGGCGCTGTTCCTGCCGTTCCGCAAGCTGGCGCTCGTGGTGGTCGATGAGGAGCACGACGCCTCCTACAAGCAGGAGGACGGCTTCATCTACCAGGCCCGCGATCTGGCCGTCGCACGGGCGAAGATCGAGGACGCGGCGGTCGTGCTGGCCTCGGCGACGCCCTCGCTGGAGAGCCTCTACAACGCCGAGACGGGCCGTTACCGCTGGCTGAAGCTGGCGGACCGGCATGGCGCCGCGCGTCTGCCCGACGTCGACCTGATCGACATGCGCGACCACCAGCCCGAGCACGGCCGCTGGCTGTCCAGGCCGCTGGTCGAGGCGATGGCGGAAACCTATGGGCGAGGCGAGCAGACGCTGCTGTTCCTCAACCGCCGGGGTTATGCGCCGCTGGTGCTGTGCCGGGCCTGCGGCGAGCGGATGACCTCGCCCGATACCGACAGCTGGCTGGTGGAGCATCGCTATACGGGGCGGCTGGTCTGTCACTTGACCGGCTTTTCGATGCTCAAGCCCGTCGCCTGCCCCCATTGCGGCGCGAAGGACAGCCTCGTCTCGATCGGCCCCGGCGTGGAGCGGGTCGAGGAGGAGGCGCGGGGGCTGTTTCCCGAGGCGCGGATCGCGGTCTTCTCGTCCGACACGGTGTTCGACGCCGAGGGGGCGAAGGCGCTGATCGCGGCGATGTCGGAGGGCGAGATCGACATCCTTGTGGCCACCCAGGCCGCCGCCAAGGGCCACAACTTCCCCAACCTGACGCTGGTGGGCGTGGTGGACGCCGATCTCGGCATGCGCGGCGGCGACCTGCGGGCCGGCGAGCGGACCTTCCAGCTGCTGGCGCAGGCGGCGGGACGCGCGGGGCGCCACGAGCGGCCGGGACGGGCGCTGCTGCAAACCTACGCCCCCGATCAACCGGTGATGCAGGCGCTCAGGAGCCAGGACCGCGACGCCTTCGTGGCCGCCGAGATGGAGATGCGGGAGGCGTCCGGCCTGCCGCCGTTCGGACGGCTGGCGGCGGTGATCTGCGCGGGGCCGGACGCGGGCGTGCTGGAGGCCTATTGCCGGACGCTGGCGGCGGCGACGCCGAATGCGGAAGGCGTGGAGGTGTTCGGCCCCGCCGATGCGCCGCTGAGCCTCGTGCGCGGCCGGCGGCGCAAGCGGTTCCTGGTGCGGGCGAACCGCGAGGTGGACCTGCAGGCCTTCCTGGCCGCCTGGCGGGCGCGGGCGAAGGCGCCGGGGTCGGTCAGGGTCACGATCGACGTGGACCCCTACAGCTTCCTCTAGTGCAGCGTGCGGCCGCTGCGTTTCTGGTCCGCTGTCCGCGACCACATGTTCAGCGCCTCGACACCGCCGGAGAAGGCCATGGCGGCGTAGATGTAGCCCTTGGGCACATGCACGCCGAAGCCGTCGGCGATCAGCACCGCCCCAATCATCAGCAGGAAGCCCAGCGCCAGCATGACCACGCTGGGGTTGGCGTTGATGAAGTTCGACAGCGGATCGGCCGCGACCAGCATGGCGGCCACCGCGATGACCACCGCGGCGATCATGATCGGCAGGTGCTCGGTCATACCGACCGCCGTCAGGATCGAGTCGATCGAGAAGACGATATCGAGCAGCAGGATCTGGATGATGGCGGCCCCGAAGTTCATCACCGCCACGTTCTTCTTGTCGAGCACGTCGTCGCTGGGGGTGGTGTCGACGGTGTGGTGGATCTCGTTGGTGGCCTTCCAGAGCAGGAACAGGCCCCCCGCGATCAGGATCAGGTCGCGCCAGGAAAACGCGGTCTCGAAGCTGTGCTCCGGCCCGGCGAGGCCCAGGTCGAACACCGGCTTCGTCAGGCCCACGAGCCAGGCGATGGTCGACAGCAGGACGAGGCGCATGACCAACGCCAGACTGATCCCGATCCGCCGTGCGCGGGTCCGCTGATGCTCCGGCAGCTTGTTGGAGAGGATGGCGACGAAGACGAGGTTGTCGATGCCGAGCACGACCTCCATCACCACCAGCGTCACCAGCGCGAGCCAGGCCTCCGGGTTCGAGGCGAGCGAAACGAGGCTTTCCACGGATTTTGTCCCTCAGCGGCCAGGTCGATCAGGTCCATGTAGGGGGCTTTGCGACCGCCGTGAACAGCGCCGCCGCGAATTGAGGCAGAGGGCGCAACTCGAAAAATTGTGAAGTGCCGCGACCCATTTACGGTCTTTTCATCGCGGCGAAGGATGTTTACCCCTTTCGCCACGTGTCGCGGGGAGTGACTTCCGGAATGCAA
>CAMLKO010000128.1 GCA_946480495.1 uncultured Caulobacteraceae bacterium | reverse complement strand
CCTGCGCCAGCAGCGCCTGGGCGCACTGGTTGGAGCGCGCGTCCAGCTCGCCGAAGGTCGTGACCCGGCCTTCGAAGAGGATCGCCGCCGCGTCAGGCCGCTCCCTGGCCTGAACGCGCGCGACGTCGGCGACGCATTTGACCTTCGAGAGGTCGGTCACCTTATT
Organism: uncultured Caulobacteraceae bacterium; assembly: GCA_946480495.1. The sequence continues at coordinate 4,399 of CAMLKO010000128.1, read as the reverse complement.
CGGCAGCCTGCGCCGCCGAGTAGCCGAGGATGGCCTTGGTCTCGAGGAACTCGCCGAAGGCGTAGTCGCCCCACTCCCGGCCGTTGCCGCTCATCTTGTAGCCGCCGAAGGGGGCCATCATGTCGACGCCGGCGCCGTTGAGGTTCACCTGGCCCGCCCGCAGCCGCGAGGCCACTTCGCGCACCTGGGCCGGGTTGGAGCCCGAGACGTAGGCCGCAAGGCCGTACTCGGTGTCGTTGCCGACCTTCACGGCCTCGTCGACGTTCTCGTAGCCGAGGATCGCGACGACCGGGCCGAAGATCTCTTCCTTGGCGATGGTCATGTCGTTGCGGACGTTGGCGAAGACGGTGGGCTTCACATAGTAGCCCTTGTCGAGCCCTTCCGGCCGGCCGGCGCCGCCGGTGACCAGGGTGGCGCCTTCCTCGATGCCCTTCTTGATGAGGCCCTGGATCTTGTTCCACTGGGTCTCGGAGACGACGGGGCCCATCAGGCTGTTGCCGTTGGGGTCGCCGACGGTCTGCTGCTCGGCGGTTTCCTTGGCGATGGCGATGACCTCGTCCATCTTCTTGGAGGGGACGAGCATCCGGGTCGGCGCGTTGCACGACTGGCCGGAGTTCATCATCACCGAGCGCACCCCGCCCGACACCGCCGATTTGAAGTCGGCGTCTTCGAGGATGATGTTGGGGCTCTTGCCGCCCAGCTCCTGGTGGACGCGCTTGACGGTGGGCGCGGCGTTCCTGGCCACTTCGATGCCGGCGCGGGTCGAGCCGGTGAAGGAGACCATGTCCACGTCGGGGTGCGAGCAGATCGCCGCGCCGACCGTGGGCCCGTCGCCGTTGACCATGTTGTAGACGCCGGCCGGAACGCCCGCGGCGTGCATGATCTCGGTCCAGATGTAGCCGCTGAAGGGCGCGACTTCCGAAGGCTTCAGCACCATGGTGCAGCCGGTCGCCAGCGCCGGGGCGACCTTGGTGGCGATCTGGTTCACCGGCCAGTTCCACGGCGTGATGAAGCCGCAGACGCCGATCGGCTCCTTCACCAGCCGGGTCGTGCCGCGGTCTTCCTCGAACTTGTAGTTCTTGAGCACCTCGACGGCGGTCTGCAGGTGGCCGATGCCCATGGCGGCCTGGGCGCGCTGGGCGAGCCAGGCGGGGGCGCCCATTTCCTCGGTGATGGCCTTGGCCATGTCCTCGTAGCGCTTCTGGTATTCGGCGATGATGCGCTCCATCACGTCGATGCGCTCTTCGCGGGAGGTCACGGACCAGGTCTCGAAGGCCTTCTTGGCGGCCTTCACGGCGCGGTCCACGTCGGCGGCGGAGCCGAGCGAGATGTGGCCGGCGACTTCCTCGTTGGCCGGATTGATGACGTCGAGCGTCTTGGGCGTGACCGGGTCGACCCACTGGCCGTCAATGTAGAACTTCAGATATTCGCGCATCGCTGATCCTTCGCGTTCCCGCTGGGCCGCCGGGGGTGTGCGGCCGCTCCCTTTTTCAAACAATCATTTTAATCACCCGCGGCCCCTCCGGGGAAGCCCGCTTAGAGCTGGTGAAGCATCGGCTGGCCCGCAATGGGGCTTCTGGCCTTCAGCACATAGTCCGCGCGGATCGAGCCGATGTAGAGGTCGCGCATGTCCGGCCCGCCCCAGGTCACGTTGGTCGGATGGTTCACCACCGTGCCGTCGGGATCGTGGAACACCGTCTCCACCGCCCCTGACGGCCGGATCGCCACCACCTTGTTGGCCGCCGGCAGGCAGACCCAGAGGTTGCCCTCGGCGTCGAGACCCACGCCGTCGGTGTAGCCGAGCTCGTTATGGTCCGGCGCGGGCTCGCCCGGCGTGACCAGCTTGCCGAGCACCGGTCCATAGCGTTCGCCGCGCCCGAGCCGCCCGTTCTCGATGGGAAAGCGCAGCACGTCGGCGGCGCTCGTCTGGGCGCAGAACAGGAACCGCTCGTCGGCCGACAGCGCCATGCCGTTGGGAAACTTCAGCCCCTCCGCCACGATCTCGGCCGAGCCGTCGGGCCGCAGCACGAAGATGAAACCGTCAGCCCGCCCGTCCAGCGCCTGCGGCCAGGTCGGCGCGTCGGTGGAGTTGGCGCACCAGATGTTCCCGGCGCTGTCGATCACCGGATAGTTCGACGAGGTCAGCCTGCGCCCGCCGACCTCGCTGACCAGCGTCTCGTGCTTGCCGGTGGCCGGGTCGAACCGCTGCAGCGGGCCGGGCTCCTGGTCGTAGATGCCGAAGTTGGCGATCAGGATGCGCCCTTGGCCGTCCATGTTGATCCCGTTCGGAGCCCCGCCCTTCGGCCCCATCCGTGTGAACGAGCCGTCCGGATGAATCTCCGCCACCGCGCACTGGTGGTCGGAGGCGAAGACGCGGCCGTCCTTGCCGGCCACCACGTCCTCCGGCCGGTCGATGCCGAGGGCGATCTTCCGGAAGGCGCTTGTTTCAATCCACGGCATGGTCTGTCTCCTCACCAGAAGGGGTCGGGGTCGCGCAGGCCGAGCGCTTCCTCGATGCGCCGCTTCGTGCCTTCGGTGATCCCGTGCGGCAGGTCCTCGGGGTGGAACCACTCAACGGCCTCGATCTCACCACGAGACGTCGGATCGCAGGCGCTCCACTCATCGACGCGATAGATCAGGACGTGGTCGCCCCTGAAGTTCGGGTGGTTGGAATAGATCGACAGCAGCGAGGGCCGCCCCTGCATCACGACGCCGGCTTCCTCGACCAGTTCGCGGGCCAGCGCCGCCTCCGCCGTCTCGTGCTTCTCGACGCCGCCGCCCGGCAGGTGCCAGCCGTGCACGTAGGTGTGCCGGATCAAGAGCACCTTGCCCGCTTCGTCGAACACCATCCCGCGCACGCCCAGCGTCAGTCCGCGCGAGAGGCGGTGGTGGGTTCGGACCAGCGGCCGCACGAACGGTTCGACTTTGCGTTTCCATGTCATGGCCCCAAGCCTAACCCGCCGCGGCCTTGCGGTCAGCGCGGGTCGGGGCTAAAGCCGCCCTGACTTGTCTGTTTGAGGATTCCCGCATGGTCGCGCTTGGCGTCATCGCCCTCTTCATCATCGCCTTCGCCGCGCTGAACCTCTACGAGTTCGGCCGCATCGACTGATGCCCGCCCGCGGCGCCGCCCTGGTCACGGGAGCCGCGCGCCGCATCGGCCGTGCGCTCGCCATCGCCGCTGCGCAGGCCGGCTACGACGTCGCCGTCCACCACCGCGATTCCGAACATGAGGCGGAGGAGACCGCCGCCGCCGTCCGGGCGCTGGGCCGCCATGCCTGCGTGCTGGGCGGCGATCTGGCGAAAGACCCGCAGAGCCTGATCTACGAGACGCGCGATGCGCTCGGTCCCGTCACCCTGCTGGTCAACAACGCCTCGGTCTTCCTCGACGACCGGCTGGAGAGCCTGACCCGGGAGACCTGGGACGCGCATCTCGAGGCCAACCTCCACGCCCCCATCGCGCTGACCCAGGCCTTCGCGGCGCAGGGCGGCGAGGGGCTGGTGGTGAACCTGACCGACCAGCGCGTCTGGCGGCCCAACCCGCAGTTCTTCTCCTACAGCCTCTCGAAGGCCGGCCTGTGGTGGGCGACGCAGACGATGGCGCAGGCGCTGGCGCCCCGCATCCGCGTCAACGCCATCGGGCCGGGACCGACCCTGCCCTCGATCCACCAGAGCGCCGAGGCTTTCGAGGCGGAGGCGAAGAACGTGCCCCTGCAACGCCGCGCCACGCCCGACGAGATCGCCGCGGCGCTGCGTTTCCTCATTGAATCGCCCTCGATCACGGGCCAGATGATCGCCGTCGACGGCGGCCAGCACCTGGCCTGGCAGACCCCCGACATCGTGGACCGCTGATTTGCCCGCTCCCTTGCCCGAAAAGCCGCACGATCCCCGCCCCGCCCACCGGGTGGTGACGACCAAGGTGTTCGTGCGCGGGCTGGCGCTGGAGGCCGAGGTCGGCGTCTATCACCACGAGCGCGGCCGCACCCAGCCGCTGGTCGTCGATGTCGAGCTGGACGTCGCCGCCGCCGGGTTCGAGCGGCTGGGCGACACGGTGAACTACGAAACCATCGCCGCCGCCGCCCGCGAACTGGCGGCCAGCGGCCATATCGAGCTGGTCGAGGTCTTCGCCGAGCGGCTGGCCGAACGCTGCTTTGCCGACCCCCGCGTCACCCGCGCCCGGGTGCGGGTCGAAAAGCCCCAGGCGCTGGCGCCGGAAGCCGCCGCGGCGGGCGTCGAGATCACCGCCGTTCGAGGGTGACGAGACCTTAATTTGCAACCGCGCGGGTTCAGGGCCACTTCTTGCTCGAGACCTTGAGCGGAGCCCGCGATGACCGAGACTGTCGTCACCCCCGAAACGCCGCCGCCGGCCAAGGCAGGCCACGAGGACCGGGTGCTGCCGGCC
>CAMLKO010000127.1 GCA_946480495.1 uncultured Caulobacteraceae bacterium | reverse complement strand
TCGATCTCGCCGTCGGTGCGGTCGAGCGCCTTGAACTGCCCGGCCATCCACTCCTCGGGGACCTTGCGGCGGCCGGTGGTGAGCTGGCCAAACAGGGTGCGGACCAGCCGCAGGTGCTCGTCGCTGGCGATCTTGCGGAAATCGGGCGTCTGGCAGACCTCCCAGAGGCGATGCAGCTCGCCGCGGCTCTTGGCGCGGTCGGCGATCTCCGGCTCGGCGGCCAGCACCTTCAGCGTGGTTTCGTCGAGGCTCTCCTCGGCGAGCTTCAGTCCCTCGCGCTGGGGCGCCTCCGCCAGCGAGCGCATCAGGGCCGGCAGGCTCGCGAAATCGAGCTTGTGGTTGCGCCACTCGGCGGCGGCGACCGGCTCGAAGCGGTGGTTCTCGACGGCGGCGACCAGGTCCTCGTCCATCTCCGGCGCCTCGCCGGTGACGCCGAAGGTCCCGTCGCGCTGGAAGCGGCCCGCGCGGCCGGCGATCTGGCCGATCTCCTGGGCGTGCAGCCAGCGCGTGCGCTTGCCGTCGAACTTGCGCAGGCCCGCGAAGGCGACGTGGTCGACGTCCATGTTCAGCCCCATGCCGATGGCGTCGGTGGCCACCAGGAAATCGACCTCGCCGGACTGGTAGAGGGCGACCTGGGCGTTGCGGGTCCTGGGGCTGAGCGAACCCATCACCACCGCCGCCCCGCCGCGCTGGCGGCGGATCAGCTCGGCGATGGCGTAGACGTTGTCGGCGCTGAAGGCGACGACGGCCGAGCGGCGCGGCAGGCGGGTGAGCTTCTTCGAGCCCGCATAGGTCAGGTTGGAGAACCGCTCCCGGGTGACGATCTCGGCGTGCGGCAACAGCCGGCGGATCAGCGGCGCCATCGTGCCGGCGCCCAGCAGCATGGTCTCGGACTTGCCGCGCGCGTGCAGCAGGCGGTGGGTGAAGACGTGGCCGCGCTCGGGGTCGGCGCAGAGCTGGATCTCGTCGACCGCCAGGAACTCGACCTCGCGGTTCAGCGGCATCGCCTCGACGGTGCAGACGAAGTAGGCCGGGCGCGGCGGGATGATCTTCTCCTCGCCGGTGATCAGCGCCACCGAGCGCACGCCGCGCGCCTTGACCACCCGGTCGTAGATCTCGCGCGCCAGCAGCCGCAGCGGCAGGCCGATCATGCCGCTGGCGTGGCCGAGCATCCGCTCGACCGCCAGGTGGGTCTTGCCGGTGTTGGTGGGCCCCAGGACCGCCAGAAGCCTGGACGGCGCTGCGCCCGTCGGGCGGTCGCTCATGAACCGAAGGTGGGGGAGGGGGCTGAGTCAGGCAAGCTTGGCCTGGTTAACCAAGCGTAGCCGTGGCTGCGAACAGGGGTGAAACGAATCAGGACCGAATCAGCGATCTCCGCCGATTCGGCCTTTGTTCTATACTAGGGATTGTATCCCGAGTCGGGGCGACCACAAGACGGAACGGATCAGGCCGGGCAGGTCGCGCCCAGCCACTTCGCGTTCATCGTCACGGCCATCGGGATGCCCGTCGTGGTGGTGCCGTGGGCCTTCAGGTTGAAGGTGGTCTCCGTATAGGTCCCGTCCGCCGCCACGTGGGCGACGCGGCCGCGCTTGTCGGTCCAGGTGCCGTCGAACTTCGCCTTGCCGTCGCCGATCTCGCGGACCGGATAGACGCACTTGTGGTGGTGGTTGCAGGGGCCGGCGAAGAAGACCTTGTCGATCTCGTCGGGCTTGATGCACTTCTTCTCGGACGAGACGCGGATGCCCGCCACCTTGTAGGCGTACTCCCAGTAGCCGGGGCGCACCTTCTCGGCGTTGTCGGCGTTGGCCGGAACGGCGAACAGGGCGGCGCCGGCGACGGCGGCGCCCGCAGCGGCGGCGGCTAGACCCAGGCGGCGGTTCATGGATGTTCTCTTCACATAAGCCATTGTTCGACCGGTCTATATCGGTGCACATGAACGCTGGTTGAAGGGGAAGGCTCCTGCGCCCGGACGCCGCGCCCGCCTTGACGCCCGAAGGCCCATTCCTCTATATCGCCCGCTCTCGCGCGAAGCCGCCCTTCGCGCGCATTTCATTTTGCGAAGGTTCTCCGCCATGTCGCGCCGCTGCGAACTCACCGGGGTCGGACCGATGGTCGGCCACAACGTGAGCCACTCGAACATCAAGTCCAAGCGCCGCTTCCTGCCGGCCCTGAGCCCGGCCTCCCTGCAGTCGGAGGCGCTTGGCCAGACCTTCAAGCTGCGCATCTCCAACGCCGCGCTGCGCACCCTGGACTTCCGGGGCGGCCTCGACGCCTTCCTGCTGAACGCCAAGGACGAGCAACTGTCGCCCCGCGCCCTGAAGATCAAGCGCCAGCTCAAGGCGAAGACGGCCGAAGCCGCGGCCTGATCCGGCCCATCTAGCCGGACACCCTGTCGGGATCGTGCTGCCTCGAAGGCGGCGCTGGCGGCCCGGAAGGGACTCGAACCCCTGACCTTGGCTTTAGGAAAGCCCTGCTCTATCCAGCTGAGCTACCGGGCCGCGCGGGGCGTGATCAACCACAGGCCGGGCGCGGCGTCCAGCGGCGGGGAGGCGCGATGGGGCTGCTTCGGCCTTTGCGGATACTCTACGTCCAGGTGCTGATCGCCATCGCGCTCGGCATTCTGGTCGGCGCGCTGTGGCCCCAGGTCGGCGTGGCGCTGAAGCCGCTGGGCGACGGCTTCATCAAGCTGATCAAGATGGTCATCGCCCCGGTGATCTTCTGCACCGTGGCCGGCGGCATCGCCCACATGAGCGACCTGGCCAAGGTCGGCCGGGTCGGGGCCAAGACGCTGATCTACTTCGAGGTCGTCTCGACGCTGGCGCTGGTCGTGGGACTGGCGGTCGGGCTGGCCGTCCACCCGGGCGCGGGCTTCAACATCGACCCGCGCGGCCTCGATCCGACCGTGGCCTCCGGCTACGCCCAGAAGGCGGCGCACGGGGAGGGCCTGGCCGGCTACCTCCTCCACCTGATCCCCGACACCTTCTTCGGCGCCTTCGCCAGCGGCGAGCTGTTGCAGGTGCTGCTGATCGCGGTGCTGACGGGGTTCGCCTGCGCGCGGATGGGCGAGTTCGGGGAGAAGGTCTCGGCCTTCCTTGACCAGGCGGGCGGCGTCTTCTTCTCCATCATCCACATCGTCGTGCGCTTCGCCCCCATCGGCGCCTTCGGGGCGATGGGCTTCACGATCGGCAAGTATGGGCTGGCGGCGCTGGTGAAGCTCGCGGCCCTGGTGGCGACCTTCTATGCGACGTCGCTCGCCTTCGTGGTGATCGTGCTGGGCGCGATCGCGGCGCTGGCCGGGTTCTCGATCTTCCGCTTCATCGCCTACATCCGCGAGGAGCTGCTGATCGTGCTCGGCACCTCCTCCTCGGAGTCGGTGCTGCCGCAGATCATGGAGAAGCTGCAGCGGCTGGGCGCCTCGAAGTCGGTGACCGGGCTCGTCATCCCGACCGGCTACAGCTTCAACCTCGACGGCACCAACATCTACATGACGCTGGCGGTGCTGTTCCTGGCGCAGGCGACCAACACCCACCTCTCGTGGACGCAGCTGGCGACCGTGCTGGGCGTGGCGATGCTGACCTCCAAGGGGGCCAGCGGAGTCACCGGCGCGGGCTTCATCACGCTCGCGGCGACGCTGACCGTCGTTCCCGACGTGCCGATGGTGGCGCTGGCGGTGCTGGTCGGCATCGACCGGTTCATGAGCGAGTGCCGGGCGCTGACCAACCTGGTCGGCAACGGTGTGGCGACGCTGGTGGTCGCCGGCTGGGAGAACGAGCTCGACCGCGAGCAGCTGGCGCGGGAACTGGCGCGCGGACCGGTCCCGCTGCACGAACCGGCGCTGGCGGGGGCCGAACCGGATTGAGGTTCGCCGCGCTGCTGCTCCTCTTCCTCCTCGCCGCCTGCGGGGACAGCGCGGCGCTGGACCGCCTGGCGCCTATGGGCCGAGGGCGAGTGGTCGAGGTGGTCTCCTCCGACCTCGTCATGCTCGACGACGGCCAGCCGGTGAAGCTCGCGGGCCTCGCCTACATGCCGCGCGAGGAGCCCTACGCCGCACAGGCGAGCGCCGAACTGCGCAGGCTGGTGCTGGGTCAGGAGGTCGAGCTTCTCTCCGGGGGCGCGCCGAAGGACCCGTTCGGCCGCCGCGTGGCGCACCTGCGCACCGTCAAGGGCCGCCGTTGGGTGGAAGGCGAGATGCTGGAGGCCGGCGCGGCGCGGGTGCGGACCTTTCCGGACAACCGCGCGCTCGCGAGCGAGATGCTGGAGCGGGAAGCCAGGGCGCGGATCGCCAGGCGCGGCCTGTGGGCGCTGCCGTTCTATCAGGTGCGGCTGCCGTCGGAGGTCCGCCTCGCCCACGGCTTCGCCATCGTCGAGGGACGCGTCACCGCCGTGCGCCGCTACGGGCGCGGGTTCGAGCTGGATCTGGAAGGATTGAGGGCCGACATCCCCGCGCAGGCGGCGGCGGACTTCGAGGCGGCGGACAAGTCGCCGCCGTCGCTGGCCGGCAAGGTCATCCGGGTTCGCGGGACGATCCGCGGCGGTCCGTCGATACGGCTCGACCACCCGGAGGCGGT
>CAMLKO010000126.1 GCA_946480495.1 uncultured Caulobacteraceae bacterium | reverse complement strand
CGCTCGTCGCCGAGCTGGCTGTCGCGCAGGCGGGTGACGGCGTCGTACTCGTAGAGGCCCTGCAGCGCCTTGGTCGTCGACTTGATGTGCCAGGTGATCAGCGGCGCGTTCAGCGCCTTGGCGACTTCGTAGGCCAGGACCGTCTTGCCGGTGCCGGGCTCGCCCTTGATGAGCAGCGGCCGCTCCAGCGCGATCGCGGCGTTGACGGCGATCTTCAGGTCGTCGGTTGCGACGTAGTCGCTCGTACCCTCGAAACGGGAGCTCATCGGCAGGCTCTATCCCCTTGGCGATGCGCGCGGCGGCGCATTCGAACACTTGTTCAAATCAGGGATAGCAACCTAATGCCGCCTTGGCGAGACGCAAGCTTAGGGAGCGTCAATCCGCGCCGGGGTTGATGGAGACGGGGTCGCTGGCGGGGAAGGTTTCCTTCAGGCCGTGGTCCAGCTCGCGCTCGGTGTCGCGGCCCTTGTCCTTCTGCAGCAGCTCGGCCTCCTCGTCGTCGACCTCTTCGTCGTCCCCGAGATCGTCTTCCTCGTCGGCCATCAGCGCGTCGTCATCGTCTTCCTCGAGGTCGATTTCATCGTCCTCGACGTCGGTCAGTTCGAGGTCCTCGGCATCCTGTCGCGGGTCCATGATGACCTCCTCTCGTTCAGGCGAAGCGTGGCTTTCGCCGTGCTGAATCAACCCCTCGGTTGGCGGTTCGTTCCGGGCCTGCGCAGAACCGTCGCTTGAAAGGGGGGGCCGCGCAGGGTAGCGGACTGACATGACGCAAGAGCCGCAAGCGCCCGAGCGCGAGAAGCAGTTCGACGCCAGCGACCAGACGGCGCTCGTCGTCGCGGGCGGCGCGATCGCGCTGGCGGCCGGGCTCGGCATCGCCGCCCTGATCATGTCGCAGGACAAGGGCTCCAACCGCCCGCCGCCGGCCTCGCAGGGCGGGCTGGTGGTCGAGACCCAGAAGCCGACCGAGGAGAAGCTGGACCTCAACCGGCCGCTGCGCTGCTTCGTGGACGGCCAGGTCGTGGGCGAGCTGACGCTGGCCGAATGCGCCAAGCGCAACGGCGTGGCCACGGGCTCGCTGGACGTGGGCCTGGACGAGACAGGGGCCCTGTCGGCGACCGAGGAGGCGGGCACCGTGCTGACGCCGCTGCCGCCGGCGAACTCCGCGCCGCCGGTGGTCAACACCCCGCCGCCGATGGCCGAGGCGGCCGCGCCGGCGGTGACCGCCACCTGCTGGCGCTACAGCCGGGCCGGCTGGCGGCCGCTCGGCGACATGAGCCGCAACGCCTGCGTCCAGATGCTGTTCGCCGGCCAGTGCCAGGGCACGGGCCAGGCGCTCTACGGCCGCTGGGGCGACATGACCGTGCGGCTGGTCACCGGCCGGGTCGAAATCTCCAGCGACAACCGCCGCTTCCACCTGCTGACCGAGCAGGGGCCGAACTGCGCCCTTCCGCCGGTCGACTGAGGGCGAGGAGGGCGTTAGGTTCGCCGCATGCAAAAACTGCTGCTCTCGGCCGCGCTGGCCGTTCTCCTCACCGCCGGATGCGCCAAGAAGCTCGAAGCGCCGTTCGACAAGGGCGTCTGCTACGCGCTGGCCTTCGACAAGGAGGGCAAGGCGAAGTTCAACGTCGTGGCCGAGAACGTCCAGAACATGGAAAGCTGCGCCGCCCAGCTGGAAGGCGTGCGGCTGCGGTTCACCCGGCTCGGCTTGCGCGATGACTACTTCACCGGCGCCTACCAGGGCAGTTTCATCTTCATCAAACCCGAGGGCGTCTTCGTCTCGCAGAGCTATGAAGGCGTCCAGTACCCGGCCCTGGTGCGGACCGGCGACGGGCGGCTGGCGATCCCGGGCGCAATGCCTGTGGATCAATGATCCGCGGCCCTGAACGTAACGAGAACATTCCTGTAGACGCGCGTTTGCGGCCTCGCTAGGGTCTTGCGCAGATTCCGGCGCGCCGGAGGTCCGGTGGTCGGGCCTGCGGGGACAGGTCGCCGGGCGTACAGGAGAGCTCACGCCATGGCGGGCAGCGTCAACAAGGTCATTCTGGTCGGCAACCTCGGCGCCGATCCCGAAATCCGCACCCTCAACTCCGGCGACCGCGTCGCCAACCTGCGGGTCGCCACCTCCGAATCCTGGCGCGACCGCGCCTCGGGCGAGAAGAAGGAGCGGACCGAGTGGCACCGCGTGGTGATCTTCAACGACAACCTGGTGAAGGTCGCGGAGAACTACCTGCGCAAGGGCGCCAAGGTTTACATCGAAGGCGCGCTGCAGACCCGCAAGTGGACCGATAACGCGGGGCAGGAAAAGTACTCGACCGAGGTCGTCCTGCAGAAGTTCCGGGGCGAGCTGACCATGCTGGACGGCCGCGGCGGCGAGGCGGGCGAAGGCGACTACGGCGGCGGCTTCTCCGGCGGCCCGCGCGCCCAGCCCTCCGGCCCGCGCGAGGACTTCTCGGCCGACCTGGACGACGAGATCCCCTTCTAGGGTTACAGCCTTGTAATCTGACGCGGCCTTGTGGCGCGCGGCGGGGAGTGCTGGATTGCAAGCCAGAGCATTCCAGCCGGAGCACCCCCCATGCCTGAGCTTTCCCGCCGCGACGTCCTCGCCGCTTCCGCCGCCATCGCCGCCGTCGCCTCGGCCCCCGCCTGGGCCGCCGATGGCGAGGCTGTGCCCAAGACCTGGGACCTGACCCAGCTCTATCCGACCCCGGAAGCGTGGGCGGCCGAGCGGCAGGCGGTGCTCGACGCCCTGCCGGGCGTGGCGAAGTACAAGGGCCACCTGGGCGACAGCGCCGCCTCGCTGCGGGAAGCGTTGCAGACCATCTCCGACCTGAGCCGCAGGACCGCGCGGCTGGACACCTACGCCTCGCTGAAGGCCGATGAGGACACCCAGGTTGCGCCCAACCAGGAGCGCCGCCAGCTGGCCATCGCGCTGGCCTCGCAGGGCGCCGAGGCGGTGTCCTGGGTCGATCCCGAGCTGCTGAGCATCGGCAAGGACAAGATCGACAGCTTCCTCGCCGCCGATCCGGGCCTGTCGAAGTTCCGCTTCGGCCTGGAAAACGTGCTGCGCCGCGCGCCGCATACCTTGAACGAGGACGCCGAGCGCGTGCTGGCCGCCGCCGGCAATCCGCTGAGCGGGGCCGAGCAGGTCCGCACCCAGCTGGTCAATTCCGACATCCCCTGGCCGGAGGTGACGCTGGCCACCGGCGAGAAGGTGCGGCTCGACAGCCAGGGCTACGGCAAGGCCCGGTCGACGGCTGACCGCAACGACCGCAAGATGGTGATGGACACCTTCTTCGGGACCTACCAGACCTACAAGAGCTCGCTCGCCCAGGCGCTGGCGACGCAGGTCAACGGCGACATCTTCAACGCCAAGGCCCGGCGCTACGGCAGCGCGGTCGAGTCGGCGCTGTCCACCAACAACGTGCCGGTGGGCGTCTACAAGACGCTGGTCGACGAGACGAACGCGGGCCTGCCGGTGCTGCACCGCTACTTCGAGGTGCGCCGCAAGCTGCTCGGCCTGCCGGACATGCACTATTACGACATCTACCCGGAGGCCACGAAGATCGACCGGGCCTTCACCATCGACGAGGCGCGCTCGCTGACGCTGGCCGCCGTCCAGCCGCTGGGCAAGGAATACGCCGACCTGCTGGGCAAATCGACGGCCTCGCCGTGGGCCGACGTCTATCCGCGCAAGGGCAAGGCCTCGGGCGCCTACATGAACCCCGGCGCCTACGACGTGCACCCCTACCTGCTGCTCAACCACACCAACGACTACGACGGCGTGACGACCTTCGCCCACGAGTGGGGCCATGCGATGCACAGCCTGCTCGCCGACAAGGCCCAGCCGTTCGAGACCGCCGACTATCCGATCTTCCTGGCCGAGATCGCCTCGACCATGAACGAGCAGCTGCTGTCGCGGTACATGCAGGCCAACGCCAAGACGAAGAACGAGAAGCTGTTCTTCCTCGACCAGCTGATGGAGCTCTACCGCGCCACCTTCTTCCGCCAGGCGATGTTCGCCGAGTTCGAGCTGGCCATGCACGACACCGTCGAAAAGGGCGGGGCGCTGTCGGGCGAAGGCCTCAACGACATGTATCTGGCGCTGCTGAAGAAGTACCACGGCCCGAAGGTGATCATCGATCCGACCTACGCCTCGGAGTGGGCCTACATTCCGCACTTCTATTACAACTTCTACGTCTACCAGTACGCGACCTCGATCGCGGCCTCGGCCTACTTCTCGGACCAGGTGCTGGCGGGCGGGGCGAAGGCGCGGGACAACTACCTCAACGTCCTGCGCGCCGGCGGCTCGGACTATCCGACCAACACCCTGCTGAAGGCCGGTCTCGACATGACCACGCCCGCTCCCTACCGCGCGCTGATCGGCAAGTTCAGCAGCACCATCGACCAGGTCGAAAAGCTGATGGCGACCTGAAGCGCTCCATCGGCTGTCGCCGTGGAGGTGTGAGGAGGGGGCGGAGCGCCGGTCGGGTCGCCCCGACACCGGTGTCTGGTGGCTGTGGAGTAGAGGAGGGCTTGCCTCCGGCGCTCCGCGCGAACCGTTATCCCGAAGCGCGAGGCGCGCAGGCTTGTCTGT
>CAMLKO010000125.1 GCA_946480495.1 uncultured Caulobacteraceae bacterium | reverse complement strand
GACGGCGAGACAGTCTTCGAGGGCGAGCGGATCGAGACGCGCCATACCCACGGCACCGGCTGCACCCTGGCGAGCGCCTGCGCCGTGGGTCTGGCGCAGGGCATGGACCTGACCGCCGCCGTGGCCCGCGCCTGGAACTATGTGCACGAGGCGATGCTGCGCGCGCCGGGTTTTGGCGCCGGCCACGGCCCGCTTGACCACGCCTGGCCCTTCCGGCAGCGGTGAAGCCATGCGCCAGTGGACCATCGACGCCTTCGCCTCCGGCCCCTTCAAGGGCAACCCCGCCTGCGTGGTCGAACCGTTCGGCGCGTTTCCCGACGCCGCCTGGATGCAGGCGCTGGCGGCGGAGAACAACCAGGCCGAAACCGCCTTCCTGCGCCGCACGGCCGATCCCGCGCGCTTCGACCTGCGCTGGTTCACGCCGGCGATCGAGGTCCCGCTGTGCGGGCATGCGACGCTCGCCTCCGCGCACGTCCTGTTTTCTGAACTCGGCCTGGAGGCGCAGGCCATCACCTTCGACACGGCCTCCGGCCCGCTGATCGTGCGGCGCGCGGGCGAGCTCTACGAGATGGACTTCCCCGCCTCGATCCCCCACCGGATCACGCCGCCCTTCGGTCTCGACGAGGCGCTCGGCGTGGCGCCCACCGAGGTCTGGGCCGCCCAGTTCCTGATCGCCATCGTCGAGGACGAGGCGGCGGTTGCGGCCGTCCAGCCGGACCTTGCGGCCCTGAAGGAGATCTCCAGCGCCGCCACGCAGGGACGGGGCAACGTCGCCGTCGCGGCGCTGGCGCCGGAGGGCGCGCCCTACGACGTCGTCAGCCGCTTCTTCGCGCCGGGCTCCGGCATCCCCGAGGACGCCGCCACCGGCTCGATGCACTGCATCCTGGCGCCGCTCTACGCCGAGAAGCTGGGGCGCACGACCCTGCGCTTCCACCAGGCCTACCCCGGCCGGGGCGCGGACCTCGAGTGCGAGCACCGGGGCGAGCGCGTGCTGCTGCGCGGCCGGGCGGTGACGGTGATGGAAAGCGAACTGCGCCTCTAGGCGGCGCGGGCGGCCTCGGCGCGCGCCGCGGCGTTGAACGCCCGGTCGATGGCGTCATAGAGCCTGGGCAGCTCGATGGGCTTGGACACGTGCCCGTCCATGCCGGCGGCGACGTACTGCTCGACCTGGTGGACGAGCGCGTTGGCCGTCAGCGCCACGATGGGGATCCGGGGCAGGTCCTCCTCGGCCTCGGCGGCGCGGATGATCTGGGTGGCCTCCACCCCGTCCATGACGGGCATCTGGATGTCCATCAGGATCAGGTCGAAGCCGCCGCCGCGCCAGGCGTCCACGGCCTCCTTGCCGTCGGCGACCAGGGTGAGGTCGGCGTCCAGCGGCTCCATGACGGCGCGGAGCACCTTCTGGTTGGTCGGATTGTCCTCGGCCGCCAGCACCCGGATGCGGCGGGCCTCCGGCGCGGGCCCCTCGGGCGCCTCCTCCTCCACGGGCGCGACGATCGCGTCGCCCCGCTCGAGGGGAACCTCGACGGTGAAGGTGGAGCCCTGGCCCTCTTCGCTTTCGGCGGTGACCGTGCCGCCCATCAGCTGGGCGAGCTCGCGGCAGATGGCCAGCCCCAGGCCCGTGCCGCCGAACCGGCGGGTCGTCGAGGAGTCGGCCTGGGTGAACTTGTCGAACAGGTGGGGCAGCTTGTCCGCGCTGATGCCGATGCCGGTATCCTTGACCGACAGCCGAAGACCGGTGGGCCCGGCCGCGAAGTGGGCCTCGACCGAACCGCGGTTGGTGAACTTGATGGCGTTGGCGATCAGGTTGGCGGCGATCTGGCGCAGCCGGTCCGGATCGCCGCGCCAGCTGCCTTCGACCTCGGGGTCGACCTCGACCTTGTAGGCGAGGCCCTTCTCCGCCGCGGAGTGCTTGAAGGTCTGCTCCAGCCCCTCGGCCAGCCCTTCGAGGGCGAAGTCGCGGGCGACGAGCTCCATGCGGCCGGCCTCGATCTTCGACAGGTCGAGGACGTCGTTGATGACCGACAGCAGGAGTTCGCCGGAGGTGCGGATGACGCTGAGCCGCTCGCGCTGCTTTTCGCTCATCTCGTCGAAGGCCATCACGTCGGCCATCGCCAGCACCCCGTTCAGCGGCGTGCGGATCTCGTGGCTCATGTTGGCCAGGAACTGCGACTTCAGCACGTTGGCCTCGTTGGCCTGGTCGCGGGCCTCCACGAGCTCGGCCATGGTCTGGCGCAGGTTCCGGTCGTTCTCGTCGAGCTTGGCGAGCAGGTGGTTGAAGCTGCGGGCCAGGCTGCGGAACAGGTTGTCCTGGGCGTCCTCGGCCACCGGCTTGAACTTGCCGCTGGCGGCGACCTCGCCCATGGCGCGCGACAGGCGCATGACCGGCGCGGTGATCCGAACCGCAAGCCCCCGCGCCAGAAACAGCGCCAGCCCCGACGCGCCGAAGAACAGCGCCAGCGTCAGGGCCGCATACCTCGGCAACAGCGAGCCCAGCGTCGGCGGCTTCACGGTGGTCACCAGCACGCCTACCGGCTGGCCGTCATAGAGGACCGTCGTGCGGACCGTCTCCTCGACCCCCACGCGCGGCGCGCCGTCGGCGTTGCGCTGCGTGGCCAGGACATGGCCGTGCTCGTCGGTCAACGTCGCGGCGATAACGGAGGGCGCCGCGGCGGCCGCGACGGCGGCGCGATGAATTGCCGCAGTATCCCCCGCGGCCAGCGCCGGAGCGGCGATCTCGGCGACCACGGCGTTGAGGGAGGCTTCGGACCGCCGCGCCTCCTCGCGCGAGACCGCCCACTGCTGCAGCATGAAGCTCGCGCACGCGCAGAGGAGCACGACGACCGTCGTGATGAGCGCAGCGCTCGCGATTCGCGCCTGCAAGGGCGCGTCGGCGGCGGTTTCGGCAGTGCGACGTTCGTCCGTCATGGGTTAGGCGCAGACTCCTCGACAGAAGCCTTATCGCCTGAGGTTCCTAACGTTTCGCTTCCGGCAATTATTAACGAAACCTTGATTTCGCTTGGTTTTGGTTAAAAGTTCGTTTACCTTAACAGAGCCTGCAGCTCATAGGAGGGGCGAAAAAATGGATAAGGCTTTTGTTGCTCAGAAGGTCGCCAACAAGCTTTGGTCGGCCGAAAACACCGTCGACGCCGCCATGGCCGACGCCGCCGCGCTGATGGCCGAACTGGCCGCCGCGCGTCAGGAACTGAAGTTTTCCGCGCAGCTCACCGAGAAGGCCACGGCCGACGTGGTGACCGCGATCTCGGCCCTCGGCCAAGCTCGCGCTGCGCTGACCGAGATGCACGAGGAGCTTTCCGAAGTGAAGCTGCGCCTCGGCATCCGCACCAAGCTGATCGGCGGCTGGGACAAGAACCTCGCGTCCGCGCCCGAAGAGCTTCGTCAAACCGCCTAAACGGCGAACTGCCTGAAACGGCGGTTGCAAAAAGTTAACTTGTGTTGCGCCTCTGATCCGCTCAGAGGCGCAATGCATGTTTAAATCGGCCGCAAGCCAGATCGTCCTGATAATGATCTTCGCCACCGTCGCGTTCGCGTGGTGGAAAGGCGGTCGTCCGGAACGTATTGGATCGCTGTTCAACGCGGTGCTTACGATCGGCGCGGTTCTGTTCCAGAGCCTAACCCACCGCTCCTACGGCACGATTCCCATCCTGGTGGGTGACGGCCTGCTTGCGACAGGGTTCCTGATCCTGGCCTTCCGATACGCCAGCTTATGGCTCGCGGCGGCCATGGTGCTGCAGTCGGCGAGCTTCCTGATCCACGCCTCGCTGCTGATGAATCTGCTCCCAAGCGATAATCTTCATTTCTATTACGCCGCGATGAACATCCTCGGCGGGCTGGTGATGATCGTTATCCTGCTGGGCACCGCCGCGGCTTGGTACCGCCGGACCCATCCGAGGGCGGCGCTCGCCTGATCAGGCAATCCTTCGCGTTGTCGTCGCCAGCGCCACGCCGCCCAGGATCAGCGCGAGCGCGGTGTACGCCGGCCAACCTGGCCGCTCTCCCAGCAACACCACGCCGACCGCCGTCGCCCAGAGCGGGGCGAGGTAGATGGCCATGCTCATGAACACCGGGCCCTGCCGCTTGATCAGGAAGACGTAGCCGACGCCGGCGATGGCGGTCGTGAAAATCCCCAATCCGGTGACCGCCATTAACGCTGGCAGGTGCGGCAAATGGTCCGGGAGCGGCTCGGCGAAGGGCGCGACGAGCGAAGCGAGCGCTGCTCCGATAAAGCACATTATCAAAGCGCCGACGCTGGAAGGAATGGGCGGCGCCTTTCGCGTGACCACGTTGGAGACCGCGTACATCACCGCGCCGCTCAGCGCGCAGGCCAGCGCCAGCGTCTCGACCGAGGCGCCGTGCGCCAGTCTCGGCGCAACCAGCACCACCAACCCCGCGAACCCCAGGCCGACGCCGAAGAACCGCCGCGCGCCGAGCCGCTCGTGGCTGAGGACGACGTGCGCCAGCACGGCGGTGAAGATCGGCGAGGCGCCGTTGCAGATGGCGTTCACGGCCGAGGGGAGGCCCTGGGCCGCGAAGGCGAACAGGAAGAAGGGCGCGGCCATGCCGATCAGGCCGTTGAAGCCGTAGTAGCGCCA
>CAMLKO010000124.1 GCA_946480495.1 uncultured Caulobacteraceae bacterium | reverse complement strand
TCAGCGCCAGCGCCATGCCCAGCGTCAGTCCCATGGCCAGCATCGAGGAGCCTCCGTAGGAGATGAACGGCAGCGTCATGCCCTTGGTCGGGATCAGGTTCAGGTTGACCGCGATGTTGATGATCGCCTGCTGGCCGACCAGCACGAAAAGCCCGGCCGAGGCGACCTGTTCGAACGGATCGGCGAGCCGCAGCGACTTGTAGAGCCCGCGCGTCACCACGAAGGCGAACAGGGTGATCAGGATCAGCGAGAAGATCAGGCCGTACTCCTCGGCCGCCACCGAATAGATGAAGTCGGTGTGCAGGTCGGGGACGTGGCGCTTCATCACGCCCTCGCCCGGGCCGCGCCCGAACAGGCCGCCGTTGGCGATGGCCTCGGCCGCGCGGGTGATCTGGTGGGTGTCGGCCTTCTCGGGGCTGAAGAACTTGTCGACGCGCGCGTGCACGTGGTCGAACAGGAAGTAGGTGCTGCACAGCCCGCAGATCGCGGTGACGCCGAGCAGCATGATCCAGGTCAGCGGCACGCCGGCCATCCAGAAGGCCGCGCCGAAGGCCACCGTGATCAGCACCGTCTGGCCGACGTCCGGCTGGATCAGCAGCAGCGCCACGGCCAGCAGGTAGAGCCCAAAGGCGATGGAGACGCCGGGCACGCCCTCGCCCTTCTGCGCCTCGGCGAACATCCAGGAGACCAGCACGATCAGCGCGGGCTTCATGAACTCCGAGGGCTGCAGCGAGAAGCCGCCGAACTCCAGCCAGCGGGTCGCGCCCTTGGCGTTGTGGCCCAGGAACGGCAGCGCGATCATGATGGCGATGGCGGCGATGTAGATGAAGAAGCCGATCCGCTTGACCCCCCTCGGCGACAGCATCGAGGTGGTCAGCAGGATCACCGCCGCGCCCGCGCCGAAGATGCACTGGCGGATCGCGAAGTGGAACGGATCGCCGATGTTCATCCGGGCCGCCGCGGCGGGGCTGGAAGCGAACGAGAGCGCGACGCCCATCACCATCAGGACGGCGACGCCGCCCAGCAGCCAGTGGTCCGTCGTCCACCACCACATGCCGAGCGGCGAGCGGTCGGACCGGGCGAAGGCATGATGTTGCTGGCTCATGCGCGCGCTCCCTTGAGCGCCGGCCGGACGGCCAGCGAATGAACGGCGGCGCGGAAGGCCTCGCCGCGCTGCTCGAAATCGGCGAACTGGTCGAAGGAGGCGCAGGCCGGCGAGAGGAGCACGATGGCGTCCTCCCCCGAGGCCTGCGCGTCGGCGAAGGCGGCGGCGGTGGCGGCCTCGATGGTTCCGCACTGGGCGGAGGGCGCCTTGCCGTCCAGGGTGCGGCCGAATTCCTCGGCGCCCTCGCCGATCAGGTAGGCCTTGGCGATGCGGGGGAAGAGGTCTTCGAGGCTTTCGATGCCGCCCGCCTTCGGCTGGCCGCCGGCGATCCAGTAGAACTTCGGATAGCTGCTCATCGCCTGGCGGGCGGCGTCGGCGTTGGTGGCCTTGGAGTCGTTGACGAAACGGACCTTGCCGATGGTCCCGACCGTCTCCATCCGGTGGGCGAGGCCGGGGAAGGACAGCAGGCCCTCCACCGCCGCATCCGACGGGATGCCGAGCGCCAGCGCGGCGGCGTAGGCGGCGGCGGCGTTCTGCCAGTTGTGGCGGCCGGGCAGCGAGCGGGCGGCGGTCAGGTCGGCGACCTCGATCACCCGGTCGCCGGTCGCGTCATAGAGCACGCCCTGCAGCACATAGACGCCCCGGCCCATCGACTTCGAGGCGCTGATCGGGCGGATGGTGCGGCGGTTGGCGGCGGTGATCTCGGTGCAGATCTGCTGGCACCAGGGGTCGTCGACGCCGATGACGGCGGTGTCGCCCTTGCCCTGGTTGAGCAGCACCCGCTTCTTGGCCGCGACATAGCCCTCCATCCCGCCGTGCCGGTCGAGGTGGTCGGGCGAGATGTTGAGCAGGACCGAGACGTCGGCCTTCAGGCTGGAGGTCAGGTCGAGCTGGTAGGAGGAGACCTCCAGCACATAGATCGCCCCGCCGTGCATGTCGGGCAGGCCCAGCACGCCAAAGCCGATGTTGCCGCCGATGCGGGTGTCGCGCCCGGCGCTGGAACAGACGTGGCCGAGCAGGGCCGTGGTGGTGGACTTGCCGTTGGTGCCGGTGATGGCGGCGACCTTGGGACGCTTGTGTTCGGGGGCGGCGTTGACGGTGCGGGCGAAGAGTTCGATGTCGCCGAGGATCTCGACGCCGGCTTCCTTCGCCTTCTCCACCGTCCAGTGCGGCGCGGGGTGGGTCAGCGGCACGCCGGGCGAGAGCATCAGGGCGGCGAACTGGCTCCAGTCGGCCGTGGAGAGGTCCATGACCTCGTAGCCCTCGGCGCGGGCGGCGGCGCGGCCGGGCTCCTTCTCGTCCCAGAGGATCGCCTGCGCCCCGCCGGCTTCGAGCGCGCGCGCGGCGGTCAGCCCCGTCCGGCCCAGGCCGAACACGGCCACCTTGCGGCCCTCGAAACCACGGACGGGGATCATCGCGGCGGCGCCCTCCCCTATCTCAGCTTCAGCGTGGCGAGACCGGCGAAGGCCAGCATCAGCGCCACGATCCAGAAGCGGATCACGACGGTGCTTTCGGCCCAGCCGAGTTTCTCGAAGTGGTGGTGGATCGGCGCCATCAGGAAGACGCGCTTTCCGGTGCGCTTGAAGTAGGCGACCTGGATCATCACCGACAGGGCCTCGGCCACGAACAGGCCGCCGACGATGGCCAGCACGATCTCGTGCTTGGTCGCCACCGCCACCGCGCCCAGCGCGCCGCCCAACGCCAGCGAACCGGTGTCGCCCATGAAGATCTTGGCCGGCGGGGCGTTGTACCAGAGGAAGCCCAGCCCCCCGCCGCAGATGGCGCCGCACAGCACCGCGACCTCGCCCACGCCCGGGACGAAGTGGAGCTGCAGGTAGTTGGCGAAGATGAAGTTGCCGACCAGGTAGGAGATCAGGCCGAAGGCGGCCGCCGCGATCATCACCGGCACGATGGCCAGACCGTCCAGCCCGTCGGTCAGGTTCACCGCGTTGGAGGCGCCGACGATCACCACCGCGCCGAACAGCAGATAGAACCAGCCGAGATCGACCAGCAGCGACTTGAAGACCGGGAAGGCCACCGAGGTCGACAGGTGCGGCGCCTCGGAGGTCGCCTGGCCGTAGACGATCAGGATGACGCAGGCGACGACGGCGGTGAGCGTCTGGATCAGCAGCTTCATGCGGCCCGAGACGCCGTCGGTCGTCTGCTTGGTGACCTTGCGGTAGTCGTCGAGGAAGCCGAGGCCCCCGTAGACGCCGGTCACGAACAGCACGACCCAGACATAGACGTTGGTCAGGTCGGCCCACAGCAGCGTGCCGATGACGATCCCGGCCAGGATCATGAAGCCGCCCATGGTCGGCGTGCCGGCCTTCTCGATGACGTGGCGCTCGATGCCTTCGGAGCGGATCGGCTGGCCCTTGCCCTGGCGCGCCTGCATCCAGCGGATGAAGCGCGAGCCCATGGCCACCGCCACGATGAAGGCGGTGATCAGCGAGGCCCCGGCCCGGAAGGTCAGGTAGTGCAGCAGGTTCAGCATCGGCACGTGGTGGTGCGCGCTCTCCGCCTGCAGGTAGAGGAAGTAGAACATCAGGCGTTCGCCCCCGTGCGGTCGAGCGCGGCCAGGGCGGCGGCGATCGCGCCTGCCCTCGACCCGTTCGATCCCTTGACCATCACCACGTCGCCCGGCTCTACGGCCGATACGACCCGCGGCGTGAGCGCCGCCGCATCACCGGCGTACGCCCCTCTTCGAGTCGCCGGAAGGGCTTCCCACAGCGATTTCATCTGCGGCCCGGCGCAGAACACGAGATCGACGTCCGCCGCCTCGATGGGCTTGGCCAGCGCGGCGTGAAAGGACGGCCCGTCGGGGCCCAATTCGAGCATGTCGGTGAGCGCCACGATGCGGCGGCCCCGGGTCTTGCGGACGCCGAGGCTCTTCAGCGCGGCGGCCATGGAGATCGGGTTGGCGTTGTAGCTCTCGTCGATCAGCGTGAAGCGGCCGTGCTTGATGCGGATGTCCTTCTCCGCGCCGCGCCCGGCGAGCGGGGCGAACTCCGAGAGCGCGGCGATGGCGGTGTCGAGATCGACGTCCATCGCCTCCAGCACCAGCAGCACGCACAGGCTGTTCAGACCCCAGTGCAGGCCGGTCTGGAGCAGCGGGAACTCGACGGGCCGGTCGTTGACGACGGCCTTCAGCAGCGGCGGGTCGAAGGAGACGAGGCGGGCGGTGCAGCCTTCGCCCGAACCGAAGGAACGGACTTTCGCGCCGGCCTTCTGGGCCTCGGCGGCCAGGACATCGAACCATTCGTTGTCGGCGTTGAGCACCGCGACGCCGCCGGGCTCCAGCCCCGCGAAGATTTCGGCCTTGGCGCGGGCGACGCCGGCCTCGCCGTCCTCGAAGTTCTCGATGTGGACGGGGCCGACGGTGGTGACGGCGGCGACCTGGGGGCGGACCATCTTCGAGAGCGGCTCGATCTCGCCCGCGTGGTTCATGCCGATCTCGAAGACGGCGCGCTCGGTCGCCCTGGGCATGCGCGCGAGGGTGAGCGGGACGCCGATGTGGTTGTTGTAGCTCTTCACCGA
>CAMLKO010000123.1 GCA_946480495.1 uncultured Caulobacteraceae bacterium | reverse complement strand
GCCGGTGATCGCCGCCGCCCACGCCGGCTGGCACGGCGCGCTTTCCGGCGTCGTCGAGGCCGCCATCGAGCAGATGGTCCACCACGGCGGCAGGCCGGAGCGCATGGTCGCGGCCATCGGCCCCTGCATCGGGCCGCAGTCCTACGAGGTCGGGCTGGAGTTCCTCGAGCGCTTCGTCACCGAACAGCCGGGCTCCGAACGGTTCTTCCGCGGCGTCGAGGATGAGGACAAGCGCCTCTTCGACCTCCCCGCCTTTGTCCTCGACCGGCTGGAGCGGGCCGGCGTCGCGCAGGCCGAGTGGGTCGGCCACGACACCTGCGCCGAAGAGGACCTCTTCTTCTCCAACCGCCGCGCCCACCACCGTGGCGAAGGCGACTACGGCCGGCTGTTGTCGGCCATCATGCTTGAGTGAGGGGTGGAATGTATAGGCAAATGCCTATACATTGGGGGGATGAATGGACAGCTTCGACTGGGACGACGGCAATCGCCAGAAGTGCCGAAAGCACGGCATGACGGTCGCGGAGATCGAGTCGATACTCCGCGAGCCGCTGGTGTTGGCAGTCGATCTCGCCCACTCGGGCCAGGAAGAACGCTTCATCGCGATTGGCCGTACAGCGTCAGGCCGCTTCGCTTTCGTGGCGTTCACGCGGCGGTCGCGAGGCAAGCAAGTCCTATTGCGGCCGGTCAGCGCCCGCTTCATGCACGCACGGGAGGTTCGCCGATATGAGCAAGCGCTTACCCAAGTTCGCGACCGATGAGGAGATGGAAGCCTTCCTTGAGGGCGATCTGTCCGAGTATCTGACGCCTGAAAACTTCCAGCCCGTTCAGGCCGAGGCGGCGCGCAAGGACAAATCGATCAACCTGCGCATCTCGCAGCGCCTTCTGGAAGCCGTACGCAAAGAGGCTGATTCACAGGGCGTCCCCTACCAGCGCTTCATCCGCCAGGCGATTGTCCGGGCGCTTGGACCGTCACAACGTTAAAGCTGGGACTTGCCGCCGGGCGCACCCCTGCTAGAAGCCCTCACAGGCGTCCAAGTCATTGCGAGTCTCGAATGAAGCTGCTGGCCGGCAACTCCAACCGCACACTCGCGCAGGCGATCGCCGAATATCTCGACATCCCGCTGACGCGCGCACAGGTGCGCCGCTTCGCCGACAACGAGGTGTTCGTCACCATCGACGAGAACGTGCGCGGCGAGGACGTCTTCGTCATCCAGTCGACCAGCTACCCGGCCAACGACAACCTGATGGAGCTCCTGATCTGCATCGATGCGCTGAAGCGCGCGTCGGGGCGGCGGATCACGGCGGTGGTGCCCTACTTCGGCTACGCCCGGCAGGACCGCAAGACCGGCGGGCGCACCCCCATCTCCGCCAAGCTGGTGGCCAACCTGATCACCCGCGCCGGCGCCGACCGGGTGCTGACGATGGACCTGCACGCCGGCCAGATTCAGGGCTTCTTCGACATCCCGACCGACAACCTGCTGCCCGCCCGGCGCATGGCCGACGACATCCGCACCCACTACAAGAAGACCGACGACCTGATGATCGTCTCGCCGGACGTGGGCGGGGTGGTCCGGGCCCGCGCGCTGGCCAGCCGTCTGGGCGCCGACCTCGCCATCGTCGACAAGCGCCGCTCGGGCCCCGGCCAGAGCGAGGTGATGAACATCATCGGCGACGTCACCGGCCGCCGCTGCATCCTCTATGACGACATCGTCGATTCGGCCGGCACGCTCTGCAACGCCGCCAAGGCCCTGATGGACCAGGGCGCGACCGAGGTCTCGGCCTACGTCACCCACGGCGTGCTTTCGGGCGGCGCCGTCGAGCGGGTGAAGGACTCGGTTCTGAGCGAACTCGTCGTCACCGATTCGATCGAGGCGACCGACGGAATGAACGGCAGCGGCAAGATCCGCGTTGTCTCCTGCGCCCCGCTGATCGGCGAGGCGATCCGCCGCATCGCCAACGAAGAGTCCGTCTCGAAGCTCTTCGACTGACGATCTCCTGAGCTTCCGCCCGGTGAAGCTCGTCAAAACATGGTTAACGGGCTCGGGTCACAATATCGCCTGCGTCATCTAAAACCCTTGGCTTTGTCGGGGCCGACACGGGACAATCAGTTCATGCGCTTCGTTTTCCCCCCCGTCCTGTCCGCCGCGCTCGCGCTCACCCTGCTGGCTGCGTGCGCCCAGGAGGCGCCGCCGCCTGCCCCCCTGCCGCCTCCGCCGCCCCCGCCGCCGCCCGCGATCAGCCTCGCGCCCAGCGTCATCCAGGACGCCAGCGCCTACCGCGGCTACATGGCGCGCACGAGCGGCATCACGCCCAGCTTCATGGACGGGCTGGCCATCCAGCAGTCGCTGAAGGTCGGCGCGGCCTACACGCCCCGCCAGCTGGTGCGCGGCGCCATCGCCTACGCCGCCATCGTCGCCCTGCAGGACCCCACCTTCGTCACGGCGGTGCGCGAGTACGCGGTCGATCCCAACCAGCGGATCGAGATCGCCAACCAGATCGTCGCCAATCCCGCCTACGTCGTCGGCATCCGCGGCTCCGACAGCGCCGCGGGCCTGATCGAGAAGGCCCTGAACAGCGACTCGACCCGCCTGTTCAGCTCCGGCGCGGCGGTGAAGCAGTACGCCTACGACATCCAGCATCAGGAATGGTCGAAGTCGTTCATCCCCGACCGCGACGCCCGGCTGATGCAGGCCAAGCTGCTGTCGAACCAGCCGATCCTGGGCGATGTGGCCGACGTCTCCCTGCTCGAGCAGGCGACGGTGGGCGCAGCCCCGCTGGGCATCAACGCCAGCGCCGCCCAGCCGCCCTACACGCCGCTGGTGGTGCACGGCCTGGCGGTCGCCGCGTTGGCGGCGCTCGGCCAGGCGACCGAAGCCAACAGCGCCCAGCTCGACTCCCTGCTGGCCGACCCGACGGCGGACTTCTGCCTGAACATGGCCAAGCTGAACCTCTACCAGTGCCTGGCCGTCTCCAAGCCGCACTACGAGGACGTCTTCTGCCTTGGCCAGCACATCATGCTGGACACCGCCCAGTGCCTGATGAAGGGCGCGGGCGCGCCGACGCCGCTGACCATCTCCACCCGCCCGCTCGTCGTCCCGCCGCCGGGCGCGCCGGTGAAGTACCTGACGCCGAAGAAAAAGGCGGTGGCGTCCAACACGACGCCCAAGGCGGAATAGGCCCAACGACCCTGGGGGCGGCCGTTGCAAGGCGCGGCCGCCTCGTGTATCTAGCCGCACCCTTAAAGACCCCACCGTCGCCGCGCGGGCGTCTCGCGCGGCGGTTTCGTTTTGAGAGCATGGCCATGGCCGATATCGTCCTGAACGTCGAAGTCCGTGAACGCACCGGCACGGGCGGCGCCCGCGAAGCCCGCCGCCAGGCCAAGGTGCCCGGCGTCCTCTACGGCGGCCCTCAGGGCCCCGTGGCGATCGCCGTGCGCCAGAACGAGTTCCGCAAGGCGCTCTACACCGGCAAGCTGCTGGGCCACCTGGTGACGCTGCGCCACGGCAAGGACGACCAGCAGGTCATCGCCAAGGACGTGCAGTTCCATCCGGTGACCGATGAGCCGGTCCACTTCGACCTCTACCGCGTCGAAGAGGGCCAGGAGATCCACATCAACGTCCCGGTCCACTTCCGCAACGAAGACGCCTCGCCGGGCATCAAGCAGGGCGGCTCGCTGGAAATCGTGCGCCACGACCTGGAGCTGGTCTGCCGCGCCGACGCCATTCCCGAAGAGCTGGTCGTCGACATGACCGGCCGCGAGATCGGCGACACCATCCGCCTGTCCGACATCACCCTGCCCACCGGCGTGCGCGCGGCGGTGAACGACCCCGAGTTCGTGATCGCGACCCTGAAGGTCTCGTCGGCCGCGCAGGCCGAAGACGCCGAAGCCGCCGCCGCGGCGGCCACGGAAGTCACCGAGCCCGAGGCCGAGGAAGAAGGCGCTTCTCCGGAAGAATAGCCTTCCTCCTGGCCTGAAAGGCCGGAGCCATGCTGATCCTCGTGGGCCTCGGCAATCCGGGTCCGAAATTCGAAAAGAACCGCCACAACGTCGGCTTCATGGCCGCCGACGCCATCGCGCGCCGCTGGAGCTTCGGCCCGTGGCGCGCGCGCTTTGGCGGGCTGGCGTCGGAAGGCGTGGTCGACGGGGTCCGCGCCCTGCTGCTCAAGCCCCAGACCTTCTACAACGAGAGCGGCCGGACGGTCGGCGAGGCCATGCGCTTCTTCAAGCTGCAGCCGGCCGACGTCATCGTCTTCTATGACGAGATCGATCTCGCGCCCGGCCGTTTCCGGATGAAGACCGGCGGCGGCGCGGCCGGCAACAACGGCATCCGCTCGATCACCGCCGCCATCGGCGAGGACTTCCGCCGCGCCCGCATCGGCACGGGCCATCCCGGCCACAAGGACCTCGTCCACGGCTATGTGCTGTCGGACTTCCACAAGGCCGACCGGCCCTGGCTGGAGCCGCTGGTCGACGCCATCGCCGACGCCCTGCCCTTCGCCGCCGCGGGCGACGACGACCGCTACCAGGCCGAGGTCATGCGGCTGGCCCCCGCCGAAAAGGCCGATCCGCGCAAGCTCTCGCGCGGCGAGGACTGATCGGCTACACGCGCCCTACCCTTTAGTTCCGAGACCTCCATGGCCCTGAAAGTCGCGATTGTCGG
>CAMLKO010000122.1 GCA_946480495.1 uncultured Caulobacteraceae bacterium | reverse complement strand
GCAGTGGATGGCGCTGCGCTACGACCTGACCGCGCCGCTCGCGCGGTTCGCGGCGCAAAACTGGGAGACGCTGCCCAAGCCCTTCCGCCGCTATGCGGTGGGCACGGTGTGGCGCAACGAGAAGCCGGGGCCGGGCCGCTACCGCGAATTCATCCAGTGCGACGCCGACACGGTGGGCTCGGCCCGCCCGGAAGCCGACGCCGAGATCATCGCCATGGCCTCGGCCGGGCTGGAGGCCGCGGGCCTGCCCAAGGGCGCGGCGCTGCTGAAGATCAACAACCGCAAGCTCCTGAACGGCCTGCTGACTGCCGCCGGGGTCACGACGGAAGGCCAGAAACTCGCGGTGCTGCGCGCCGTCGACAAGCTCGACCGGCTGGGCATCGACGGCGTGCGAGCCCTGCTCGGCGAAGGGCGGCTCGATGAGAGCGGCGCCTTCACCAAGGGCGCGGGACTGAATGCGAAGAACGCTGAGTCCGTGCTGGCCTTCGTGCAGGCAGGCTCAGGCCAGCGCGGCGAGACGCTGAACCGGCTGGCGGGCGTGATCGGCGGCTCGGCCGAGGGCGACGAAGGCCTGGAGGAGCTCGCCAAGATCGACGCGGCGCTGAAGGGGCTCGGCGTCGCCGAAGCCCGGGCCACCTTCGATCCGTCCGTGGTGCGCGGCCTCGAGTACTATACCGGCCCCGTCTATGAGGCCGAACTCCTGATGGAGACCGGCGACGAGCGGTTCGGCTCCATCGGCGGCGGCGGGCGTTACGACGACCTCGTGGCGCGGTTCACCGGCGAGCGCGTTCCGGCGACCGGCTTCTCCTTCGGCGTGTCGCGGCTGGCCGCGGCGCTGAAGGCGGCCGGGCAGGGGATCGGGACGCAGGCGCGGGGACCGGTCGTGGTCATCGCCTTCGATCAGGCGCGGATGGCCGACTACTTCGCCGTCGCCGCCGAGCTGCGCAACGCGGGCATCCCGGCGGAGGTCTATCTCGGCTCGTCGGGCATGAAGGCGCAGATGAAGTACGCCGACCGGCGCCTCGCGCCCGCCGCCGTCATCATGGGCGAGGACGAGATCGCCGCCGGGACGGTCACCGTGAAAGACCTCGACCTCGGCCGTGAGCTCGCCGCCGACGTCACCGACAACGCCGCCTGGCGCGCCGAGCGGCCCGGCCAGCAGACGATCCCGCGCGAGAAGCTCATCGAGGCCGTCCGCCGCATCATCGGAGAGGGGCAATGAGACCCGAGGCCCCCATCCCGGCCGAGGCGCTTGCCGCCATCCGCGCGCCGTTCGCGGCGACCGGGGCGACGCCGACCGACGCGCCGGTGCTGCAGCCGCTCGCCCTGCTGCTCGACCTGGCCGGCGAGGCGCTGCGCTCGCGCCTGTTCGTCGTCCAGGCCGACGGCGGCGAGGAAGCGGCGCTGCGCACCGATTTCACCATCCCCATCACCCGAGCCCACATCGACAGCGGGGCCGCGTCGGGCCGCTATCTCTACGAGGGCAAGGCCTTCCGCGTCGCGCCGCAGGGCTCGGGCCGGGCGGAGGAGTTCCTGCAGATCGGCTTCGAAGCCTATGGCGGCCGCGATGCGATCGCCGACGACGCCGAAGTCGCCGCGCTGGCCTGGGCGGCGGCCAGGGCCGGCGGACGCCGCGACCTCACCCTGCTGCTCGGCGACGTCAGCCTGTTCGCCGCCTTCGTCGACAGCCTCTCGCTGGAGCCTGCACTCGCGGGCCGGCTGAAGCGCGCCTTCTCGCGGCCCCGGCTGCTGAAGGCCGAGCTGGAGGGCGGGCCCTCGCAAGGCGCCGAGGCCAGCCGGATCGCCGGGTTGCTGGCCGGCCTGCCGGGGCCGAGGCCGTCGCCGTGCTGGAGGAGCTCTGGGCGCTGGCGGGGATCGAGCCCGTCGGCGGGCGCTCGGCGGCGGAGATCGCCCATCGGCTCGTGGAGCGGGCTCATGCGGCGGAGGGCGCGCGGCTGACGCCTGCGCAGGCCGAGAAGGTGCGCGGCTTCCTCGCGATCTCGGATGCGCCGGAGAAGGCGCTCGCCGCCATCGGCAAGCTCTCGGGCGGCATGACCGCCGCGCTGGACGGCTGGACGAAACGCCTGAAGGCCATGGCCGAACGCGGCGCCGATCCCAGGGCGATGCGGCTCTCCACGGGGTTTGGCCGGGCGTTCGGCTATTACGACGGCATGCTGTTCGAGGTCCGCAGCACAGCGCTTGGCGACGACCAGCCGGTGGCGGCGGGCGGGCGTTATGACGGGCTGCCGGCGCGCCTTGGCGGCAAGGCGACGACGGCGGTGGGCTGCATGGTCCGGCCGGGCCGGGCGTTCGCGGGGGCAGGACAATGAGCGCGCCGCTGATCTTCGCCATCCCCTCCAAGGGGCGCCTGAAGGAACAGGTCGAGGGCTGGCTGGCCGACGCCGGTTTCCGGCTGGAAATGGCCGGCGGCGAGCGCGGCTATCGCGCCTCGCTCGCGGGCCTGCCTGGCGCGGAGGTTAGGCTGCTGTCGGCCGCCGACATCGCCGCCGCCGTCGATGCCGGCGAAGTCCACCTGGGCGTCACCGGCGAGGACCTGCTGCGCGAGCGCGGCGAGGGGCTGGACGAACGCGTCATGCTGCTGCGCGCGCTGGGTTTCGGCCGCGCGGACCTGGTGGCCGCCGTGCCGAAGAGCTGGATCGACGTGGAGACCATGGCCGACCTCGACGAGGTGGCGCACCTGCGGATGACCCGCACGGGCCGGCGCATGCGCGTGGCGACCAAGTACCTCGCCCAGACCCGCGCCTTCTTCGCCGCCCACGGGATCGCCGACTACCGCATCGTCGAGTCCGGCGGCGCGACGGAGGGCGCGCCCGCGTCCGGCGCGGCCGAGCTGATCGTCGACATCACCACCACCGGCGCGACGTTGGCGGCCAACAACCTGAAGATCCTCGCCGACGGGGTGATCCTGAAGAGCCAGGCCCAGCTCGCCGCCTCGCTGACGGCGAAGTGGTCGGCCGACCAGCTCGCGACGGTGCGCCGCCTGCTGGGCGTGGTCGAGGCGCGCGCGCGGGCCAAGGGCATCGCCACCCTTGTCTGGCCGGCGGAGCAGGACAGGGCGGCCGGCGCCGTGGCGGCGAAATTCGTCAAGCGCGGGGCCTCGCGCCGGGCGAACGGCATGCTGGTGGCCGAGCGCGATCTCTTCGACGCCAGCCAGGCTCTGGCGGCGGCCGGGGTGGGGCCGGTGACGGCGGCGACGCCCGACTATGTCTTCGAACCGGACTGCCCCGCCGCCGAGGCGCTGGCCGAGCGGGTCGGTTAACAGGCGCGTTGACAGGCCTGAGAAATTACCGTCTCCTTTTCCGCAGCGTGAGACACGGTCGCCGTTAACGAGCGACCGGTTTCTCCGGCGTTTCGGGGAGGAAACGCCCGCTTGGATCGAGTACCGAGGAAAAGCCGGACCCGTCGCGACTATCCCCCGCGACGGGTCTGGTGTTTTCGGGCTCCGCCAGGCTGACGTGCGGCGCCGTTGGAGCGCCGCACGCCTGTCGCCTCAGATCGACAGATAATAGTCGCCGCTGCTGGACGTCTGGTTGAACGTCATCAGCAGGTACTGTGACTCGAACGAGCTCGTCCCACCGTCGCCGTCCTGGGCGTAGACGATGCCGCAGTGCATGCCGGTGTTGTTGTACTCGTCCAGCGCGCTGTGGATGTCCTTGCCGGCCTCGATCCCGTCGTCCGAGACGCCGACATTCCAGGCGGCGCTCTTGGCGGTGATGTTGTGGCTCTTCAGGTCGTTGTAGGTGAGCAGGTCGCCCGCGCCGCTATGGTTGTTGTTCTCGTACTTGATGAGCCAGTCGGCGGCCTGGCAGAGGTAGTAGGCGGGGCTGCAATCGTCGCTAACGTCGCCGATCGGATTGCCGGCCAGAGCATTCAGCGCGGTGGCGATGGCGTCGCGCGCCAGCATGTAGCCTGGCCCGGCGCCATCCTTGTTCGAGGCGTTGATGATCTTCTGGGCCTCGGTCAGCGAAATTCCCAGCTCCCCGTCTTCGAGGACGCCGTCGCCATCGTCGCACAGGATCAGGACGCCGCCGGGCACAAGTTCGCCGCTCGGGAAATCCGGGCCTGACTTGGTTTCGTTGCCGACGATGCCGTCCCAGAACTTCAGGCCGTTGGGCGAGCCCCAGAAGCCCGGCGTGCGGACGCCCGGTCCCGGCGGCAGGAAGTTGCCGAAGTCGTTGTCGCCGTTGTCGTCGCCGCCCATCAGGTCGATGGCGTAGCCATACTCGCCAAAGCCCGAGCCGGCGCCGTTGACGTCCCCGCTTTCAGGGTCGGCGTCGGCGCCGTTGGGCGCGGTCTGCACCCAGCCGCTCTGCGTGCTTTCGACGATGATGTACTTGCCCGGCGCGAGGTCGGTGAACTCGTAGTAGCCGCTGGAGTCGGTGGAGGTCGTGTCCGCCAGCGTGTCGCCCGCGCCCAGCACCCCGTCGCCGTTGTCGTTGTAGAGCGAGATCGACCAGCCCTGGATGCCGTTTTCGCCGGAACCCTGGTCCCAGACGCCGTTGTCGTTCAGGTCGGCGAACTTGTAGCCGGAAAGCGAAGCCAGCTGCTCGTTGACGAAGTCGACGGTGGAGTCGTCGCCGGCCGTCACGGTGGTTCCGACCGTCACGTCGGACACCGCCTGCCAACCGCTCTGGGTTTCTTCCTGGACGATGTAGGT
>CAMLKO010000121.1 GCA_946480495.1 uncultured Caulobacteraceae bacterium | reverse complement strand
CACTCCCTCCAAGGACAAGGCTGATGGATGACCATCCGTTTCGCGATCGACCCATGGAAGACCGGCTGGACGATCAGCCTCGGCCTTCTCTCGCTGACGTGCGTCTGGCATCGGGGGAACTGGCAGATCGGCCTGTCGTGGATCACGGACCCAGGCCCGAGGGCCGCTGGCATCGCATCCTCAACGCCGTCAAGGACGGCCCCATCTCGACGGGTCTCACCTTTTCCCTCATCCGGGATCTCAAGCACACCCGCCGGCGGGACAAGGCCAAGTTCTACCGCGCCATCAACGCCCTCTTCGACCTCGGCCTGATCACTATCGCGCACGGGCGGGTCGGGCCGACCGACGCCGGTCAGGTCGTGCTGCGCGACCTGGACGAAGCCGTGCGCCAGGATTCACCATTTTCGTGAGGATCGTTCCATGTCAGGCTTCCGACGCTACCTGCTGATCACCGTCTTCACCGGGGAAACCCTGCGCCGCCTGGTGACCTGGGCGCACTTCGCTCCGGCCCCCTCGGAGAAATGACCATGGTCCTCTCACCCTCCGAGGAAACCGTGCTGCTGAGTCTGTTCGAAGGACCCATCCTCACGAAGGAGGACGAGCCGGTCGCCGCTCGGCTGTACCGGCGCCTGTCGGACCGCCGCGAGGAACGCGCCCTCTATCCCCACCCCGAGCAGAAGGACCAGGTCCGATGACCGCCTGTCATGCGCGTCGCTACAGCGACCAGATGTCGTGCGGCGCCTGCGGACTCGTCTGGGACGTCAGCGACCCTGAACCGCCGGCCTGCAACCGGCCGGAAGCCCCACCTTCACCTCTGGATGTCCAGGTTGGGGGTCTCCATTACAAGGGTCTCGGTATCCCGTCCGTGGAGTTCGTCGCCAAGAACGGCTGGGACTTCGTCGCCGGCTCGGCCCTGAAATGCCTCAGTCGCTACCGCATCAAGAACGGCGTGCAGGATCTCGAGACGGCCCGCGACTTCGTTCAGCTCTGGCTGCAGTTGAACTGCTCGATCGACGTGCCGAAGGTCAGCATCCCGATCCCGATGTCGGTCTATCTGAAGGCCAACGACATCGACCCGGCCGACCGTCCTGCGCTCAACACGCTCGACGCCCTGGTCCGCACGCCGCGGGGCGCGAAATGTCAGACTCCGGACAGCCTGGCCGACGAGCGGGAAGGCTACGCGGCTCTGCTGATCTCGCAGATCGACATTCTGATCGAAGGCGCCAAACGCCTATTGCCCTAGGTCATCATTCACCATAAAGTTGACAGCACAAGAACGGGAGCGGGTTAAATGTTGAATGGGAATCTCGGTATGGCGCTGGCTATCGGCGCGTTGGACATGATCGGGGAGTTCCCCAGGTCGACGTTCATCGACCGGAAGGCGGGACACGCGCTGCGCGGCACACCGGCTCGCCATCGAAAGAACCAGCCCGGCGATCGTGCGGACGCCAAGGCCGCGGCCCGGGATCGGGAACACGCCGCCGTCGAAAACCAGCGGCAGCATGATTCCCGGAACGACAAGTACCTCCACAGCGCAGGCCGTTCGATACGGCAGCTTCGCACCGCGCTGAACCGGAAGGCTTCCTGATGGCCCCCCAGATCATCATGGCCGTGTTCCTCGGCCTGCTCGCCATCGCCGGCATCCTTCGACACGGCAAGCCCGTCGAAGCCCCGCTCAACGGCTACCTGTCGGCCGGGCTCGCCGTGGCCCAGGCCCTCGTTCTCGGATGGGGAGGCTTCTGGTCATGATCGGCGACGACGATGACGATCTGATCGGCCATGGCGGCGACGGCCGCGCGCTCTCCGGCGACGACAATTCCTCGATCGACGTGCTCAACGGCACCGCCCAGACCCAGCTCCGGTCGATCATCGAGCGCATCGAACGGCTCGAAGAAGACAAGGCCGGCGTCATGGCAGACCTGAAGGAGGTCTACGCCGAGGCCAAGGGCAACGGCTTCGACACCAAGGTCCTCCGCAAGGTGGTCCGCATCCGCAAGCAGGACCGGGCCAAACGGCTCGAGGAGGAAGCCATCCTCGATCTCTACCTCTCCGCTCTGGGTGGCCTGTGAAGCCCACCTCGACGTCGATCGTCGCTCAGGTCGCCGCCCGGCACGGCATCGCTGCGAGCACGCTGCTGGCCCGCACCAAGGTCAACAGTCACGCTCGCCACGAGGCGATGTACGAGATCCGCACGCAGATCGGCAAGCCGCTCGCCAGCTACCCCTGGATCGGACGCAAGATGGGGCGCGACCACAGCACCGTGATGTACGGCGTCCGGCGTCACCAGAAGCGCCTGGACGTCGCCAGGCAGGGAGAACGTCTGTCATGAGCATCGAACAGCCCCGCACCTGCGAGGAGCTCTTCAAGGCGGTCCGCCGCGCCGGCTGCCGGGTGAACAACCTGTTCCACCGCATGGACGGGCTATGGCAGTGCAATCTGCGCGGGATGGACAAGCTCAGCTTCTTCGAATTTGCCTACGGAACGACCGCGAACCAGGTGCTCGAAAAGGCCCTGAAGAAGGTCGAGGACGGCCGCCGCGTCCATCCGCCCGACCCGCCGATCGTCTTCCACGAGGACCGCGATCCCCGCAACGTGGGATCGACCCTCGAGCCCACCAACCTGATCGACCCGGACCCCCCTTCAGAGTCCGTCGAGGCTGATGACGACCTGATTGGTTAACAAGAACATAACCGGAACATTCCAGCTTGCCAAAAGCTGAGATTGAGGCGCAACGTCGATGACAATGAGGGTTGAGCTCCACCAGGCGGACTGCCGCGACGCCTTGCGCGATATGATTGTGCGAGGGATCAAGGTCCACTCCGTCGTGATGGACCCGCCCTACTTTCTGGAGTCCGTCGTCAAACGCTTCGGGAAGGAAGGCAGCGCACCCGCCAAGGAGGGCTCGGACGGCCGGTTCACCCGCCAGTCGAAGGGCTTCCTGGGGAAGACCTGGGACGGCGCCGACGAAGACGGATCGCGGATCACGCAGGACCCGGAGTTCTGGCGCCTGATCTACGACATCCTGCTGCCGGGCGGATACGTGCTGGCCTTCTCCTCGCCGCGCACCGGCCACTGGCAGGCGTGCGCCATGGAGACCGCAGGCTTCGTCATGCACCCGTTCATCGGCTGGACCTACGGCCAGGGCTTCCCGAAGGCCCACAGCCTCTCCAAGGCGCTGGACAAGGCCGCCGGCGCGGAGCGCGAGGTCATCGAGGTCGTCCAGCGGCGCGACATCCGCAACGGCCAGGTCGAGGCGCGCGGCGCCAACCTGGTCAGCGCCGGGATCAGGCAGGACGGGCCGAAATATATCGAACACGCCATCACCGCCCCGGTGACTGCTGCTGCTGCTGCTGCTGCTGCTGCTGCTGCTGCTGCTGCTGAGTGGGAGGGTTGGTTCTACGGCACCCAGAGCCTCAAGCCGGCGCTCGAGCCCATCTACATGGCCCAGAAGCCCTTCGACCGGAAGAACGGCTTCCTGAACGTGCTGGCGCACGGAGTCGGGGCGGTGAACATCGACGACTGCCGGGTGGAGGTCGATCCCCTACTCGACGCTTCGCAGTTACGGACGATGGCCCGCGGCCTACGTGAAGGGGACGACGGGTGGGGTATGTCCACCGTGTCCGAAGACTCGCCCCAGGTCGTGCGCCCGGACGGTCGCTGGCCCGCCAACCTGATTCACGACGGATCTCCGGACGTGATTGCGATGTTCCCGACCTCGGCCGGTCAGCTCGCACGCAGCAGCAGCAGCAGCGAGACCCGAAAGAACCAGAACACCTACGGGGAAATGAAGCGCGGGCACGCCGAAGTCGAACCTCGTGGTGACGAAGGTTCCGCCGCCCGCTTCTTCAACTGCTTCCCGCCCGACGAAAACCCGATCATCTACTGCGGCAAGGCGAGCTCGAAGGACCGCATCGTCAAATGCACGGGCTGTGGCGATCGCTTCGTCGGCAAGCCCACCTGCGGCTGCGTCGGTGAGGACGGCAAGGCCGCCCGCACCGAGAGCCACCCCACCGTCAAGCCCGTCTCCCTGATGCGCTGGCTGTGCCGGCTGGTGACCCCGCCCGGAGGTATCGTGCTCGACCCGTTCGCCGGCAGCGGCACCACCGGTCAGGCCGCCCGTGAAGAAGGTTTCGCGGCGATCTTGATCGAGCGCGACCCTACTTACGCGGCCGACGTCCGCCATCGCCTTGGCCTGCCGGCCCCCGCGCCGCGGCTCGATTGGGAGTCGCTCCAGCTCATCGGCATGGACGATGATCTGGCTGCGCTACTTTGACACGCTGTCAACATTCAGTTGAATATGGTTAACCAACGAGGAAATAGGGAAATGCCCGCAGGAAATGGCGTCATGCTCACAACAGAACTGGCGCCTAGCGCAGCTTTACCGTCAGTATTGACGGCAGGGGGAACACAACCATTGGAAGGTTTTCAGGGACTCCCGTTCGTTCGGGGACGAGACTTCTGGGACGTTACTCCGACCGGACACTGGTCTGAAGATAACAAGCTTGGGCGAGACTATGCGTCAGCCGCCCTCGCCTACATGACGGAAAACGATTCACCCAACCTGATGAGCTCGATCGTGCAGGCCATGGTGGGACACGGGGAGTGGAGCGGGATCGAAACAGGCTTCATGACCCTGGAGATCGGAAGAGCACACGTCTGAACTCCAGTCACAGCGTGTTATCT
>CAMLKO010000120.1 GCA_946480495.1 uncultured Caulobacteraceae bacterium | reverse complement strand
GGTATCGAGGTCTGAAAGTCCGGCTTCTTGAGATCCGCGCGCAGAGCGAGGCGGAAGATAGAGAGCTTGCGCGACAGAGATCGACAGCCGTCTAGATGGCCTCCTTGAGCGCGGAAGTCCAGCAATTGTGCGGGAATGCCGCGGGCCGGTTACTCACTTTGCGGCCCGGACAACGGCCCGTGCGACGTCGGCAAACAGCGCGTCGCGCTCGGCGTCGCTGAGCCGCGAGCCCGCCAGGAACACCGCCACGCCGTAGCGGCGGCCGTCCTTCAGGGTGATGACGCCCACGTCGTTGGTGGCCGGATTGAGGCCCAGGTCGGTGCGCCCCGTGCCGGTCTTGTGGGCGAGGGAAACGCCGGGACCGAGGCCGGCTTTCAGGCGGGCCGGGCCGGTCTTGCTGGCGGTCATGATCTGCAGGAGGAGCCGGGTCGAGGCGGGCGAGAGGAGCTCGCCGGTCTCCAGCTTGCGCAGGAAGTCGAGCACGGCGGTGGTCGTGGCGCTGTCGCGCGGGTCGGTGAGGTAGTCGACCATCGCCGCGTGGCGCGTGTTCAATGGGACCTGGGCCAGCGCGGCCTCGAACGCCGCCTCGGTGCGCCACTCGGGGCGGAAGGACGGCATGCCGTAGATCTCGGTCTGCAGCTCGCGCTCGTAGCGGTCGATGCGCATGTCCCTGATGTTCTTCTCGTCGATCCAGGCCTGCACCATGCCGGGGCCGCCGATGCGGCGCATCAGCACGTCGGCGGCCGTGTTGTCGCTGTTTCCGACCGCCTGAACGAGCAGGTCGCGGACGGTGTAGGTGCGGACCGCCGGCCAGGCCGCGGCGATCGGGCTGTAGGGTGGCGAAAGGTCCTTCTCCGTCAGGGTGATCGCCTCGTCGAGCGACAGCTCGCGGCGGTCGACGGCGGCCAGCACCGCGGCGCCCAGCGGGGCCTTGAAGACGCTCTGCATCGGGAAGGTGCGGTCGCCGGCCAGCGCCCAGCTCTCGCCGCCGTCGATGTTGAGGACGCCGACGTCGAAGGCGGCCGGGGCGGCGCGCTTGGCGATCTTGCCGATCTCGCGGTCGAGGAGCTTGGCGTCCAGCGGCGGCGCCGTGCCGGCGGTGGTGCGCTCCGGCGGCTGGCAGGCGACGACCATGAAAGCGAGGAGAAGGACCAGCAGTCTCATCGTTGCTTCGCTTTCACCGCGCCCACCCGTGGTCTAATGCCGAGCTATGACCGACGTTGCACCGCCTTGCGTGATCCTAAACGAGCCGCAGCTGGCGGAGAACATCGGCGCGGTGGCGCGGGTGATGGCCAACTTCGGGCTTTCGGACCTGCGGCTGGTGCGGCCAAGGGACGGCTGGCCGCAGCAGCGGGCGTGGGCTTCGGCCTCGGGGGCGGATTGGCCGCTGGACAACGCGAAGGTGTTCGAGCGACTTGAGGACGCGATCGCCGAGTTGAAGCTGGTCTATGCGACGACGGCCCGGCCGCGCGAGACGCAGCTGCCGGTTTTCACGCCCAGGCAGGCGGCGGGCGAACTGCGCGGGGCGGGCGTGCCGACGGGGCTGTTGTTCGGCGGCGAGCGGGCGGGGCTGGAGACGGCCGACATCGCGCTTTGCCACGCCATCGTCACCATCCCCATCGATCCGCGCTTCCGCTCGCTGAACCTGGCGCAGGCGGTGGCGATCAACGCCTATGAATGGCGCCTGGGCGAGGCCGACGAACCGCCCGCCAACTTCCGCGAAGGCGCCGATCCGGCCGACCAGGGCATGATGATCGGCCTTTTCGAGCATCTGGAGGCCGAGCTCGATGCGTCGGGCTTCTTCCATCCGCCGGAGAAAAGGCCTTCCATGGTGCGAAACCTGCGCGTCACCCTGGGCCGCGCCCGGATGACCGACCAGGAGGTGCGCACCTTCCGCGGCGTGGTCACCGCGCTGTCGAAGGGCCGCGGCCGGGTGCTGGCCAAGCTGGCGGCGAAGAAGGGGGCGCCCTAAGGCGCTCCTTTCATTGACTTTCCGGCCCTTCGCCGCCATAAGCGCGCCTTCCTCGCCGCAAGGCTCGGGACACATGACGGATTGATGCGAAGCCGCCGTTGAAATCGCGGGTCCCACTCGGGGGATCGGCCGGCCCGGATCGAAGTGAGAGAAGCATGTCCAAGCGCCATAGCGCCAAGTACAAGATCGACCGCCGGATGGGCGAAAACATCTGGGGTCGCCCGAAATCCCCGATCAACCAGCGTTCCTACGGCCCCGGCCAGCACGGCCAGCGCCGCAAGTCCAAGGTCTCCGACTTCGGCCTGCAGCTGCGCGCCAAGCAGAAGCTCAAGGGCTACTACGGCAACCTGACCGAAAAGCAGTTCAGCCGCATCTACATCGAGGCCGCGCGCCGCAAGGGCAACACCTCGGAGAACCTGATCGGCCTGCTGGAAAGCCGCCTGGACGCGATCGTCTATCGCGCCAAGTTCGTGCCGACCCCGTTCGCCGCCCGCCAGTTCGTCAACCACGGCCACGTGATGGTGAACGGCAAGCGCGTCAACATCCCGTCCTATCGCGTGAAGCCCGGCGACGTGGTGCAGGTGCGCGAGCGCTCGCGCAACATGGCGCTGGTGCTGGAAGCCCTGCAATCGGCCGAGCGCGACACGCCCGACTACATCGAGCTGGACGCCAAGGGCATGAGCGCCCGCTACGTCCGCATCCCGGAACTGGCCGAAGTGCCCTATCCGGTGAAGATGGAGCCGAACCTCGTGGTCGAGTTCTACGCCTCGTAAGCGGCGGCCACAGCCAGGATACGAAGAGGGCTCCGGGAAACCGGAGCCCTTTTTCGTTGGCGACTATTATGGGTTCCGGGGCGCCCTTGCCGGGCGTGAGGCGACCCGGCTCACGATGGTCGATACGAGCTGGTCGATGTCGAACGGCTTTTGAACGAAGTCGCTGTCGGGAACACCGAACGCCCGGAACGACTCCTGCGACGCATCGCCCGTGACGTAGACAACCGGCAGGTCAGGGATCACCTGGCGGGCGAAGCGGGCGACATCGAAGCCGGTGGTGCCCGCCCCGAGGTTCACGTCCACCACGAGCGCCTGAATCGTCGGCAGAGTGGGGATGACCCGGTAGGCCTCATTGTCGCTGTTCACACAGAGAGTGCTCAGCCGCACTTCCTCGAGCATGTCCTGAATGAGGTCGCAGATGGCGGGGTCGTCCTCAACGACCAGAACCCTCGTCATTTACCCTCCCCCAAGATCAAAGCTACCGGACCTGAATCATCGCCAACGCGAGCGACGGTGTCGGGTTCCCGACAAAGACGAGGGTACCTAGCGGCTATTACCCAAATTGAGCAATAGCCGCGCCTCTTCCTTGCCTACTGGACGGGTGCGAGGGAGGTCTCTTCGTCGTGCTCGCCGTGCAGCCCCAACTCCGGGTGCCGCCGAACGAGCTCGGATCGCTCGGTCGCCAGCCGCTCCCAGGTGGCCGCCATCTCCAGCAGCTGGTCGCGGTGCTCGCCCACGTCCATGCGCGCCGCCAGCTGGCGGCACTCCTCGGCGTGCTGGCGGTATTCGGAAGCTTTTTTCATGAGGTCCTCAAGGACCAAACACGGCTTGGGGCCCTGCGTTCCTCACTTCGGCGCGAGGATCATGATCATCTGGCGGCCTTCCATGCGCGGCTCGTACTCGACCTTGGCCACTTCGTCGAAGTCGGTCTTGACCTTCTGGAGCAGCTTCATGCCCAGCTCCGGGTGCGCCATCTCGC
The DNA here is from genome assembly GCA_946480495.1 of uncultured Caulobacteraceae bacterium. The sequence continues at coordinate 1,014 of CAMLKO010000120.1, read as the reverse complement.
GGCCGCGGAACCGCAGGGTGACCTTCACCTTGTCGCCTTCCTCGAAGAAGCGGTGCATCGAGCGGGCCTTCACCTCGTAGTCGTGCACGTCGATGTTGGGGCGGAGCTTGATCTCCTTGATCTCCACCACCTTCTGGCGCTTGCGCGCCTCGTTCTTCTTCTTCTGCTCCTGGAACTTGTACTTGCCGTAGTCGAGGATCTTGCAGACCGGCGGATCGGCGTTGGGAACGATTTCGACCAGGTCGAGGCCCACTTCCTCGGCCGCCTCGAGCGCGGAGCTTGTGGGCATGATCCCCTGCTTCTCACCATTCTGGTCGATCAGCAGGACCCGGGGGACGCGGATATCTTCATTGATGCGCGGACCGTCCTTGACGGGGGGCGCTTGCATGGGGCGGCGAATAGGCTGTGCTCCTGAGCCGTTGTGCACGAAAGCCGCCGCGCGAGCCGAGCCCGGCGACGGATGGGCGGAATATGACCAAGCCGCCGCCCCCGATCAAGGCGCGGCCGCCCGGAAGTCGCGATTAAACAAAGGAACAGTGGCGCGCGGGCGGTGGTTTGCCGTGGGTGGCGGGGCGATCCCGCCGAAACCCATACATCCGGAGGAAACCATGGCCGACGACAACAGGTGGAACGATCGGGACCGCGACTGGCGTGACGATCGAAACTGGGAAGGCCGTGACCGGGGCCGGAGCGGCTACTACGGCGGCGGCCGCGACCGAGGCGGCTACCGGTCCAGCGGCTCGTCCGACGACCGCTGGCGCCAGATGCACCAGGACCGGCGCCACGAAGGCCCGGCCGGCTACAACGACAGCGGCCCGGCCCAGGGCGGCTGGGAATTCGGCGACGAAGACCAGGGCGGCGCGCGCGGACAGGGCTACGAGCGCTACGGCTATGGCCGTGAAGGGCGGCAGGACCGGCCCTACAGCGCGCAGGACGAGTACGGCCGCGGCTCGCAACGGTGGCGCAGCTCGACCGAACGCCGCGGCTATGGCGAGACCTATGGGGGCGCCGGCT
>CAMLKO010000119.1 GCA_946480495.1 uncultured Caulobacteraceae bacterium | reverse complement strand
CGCTTAGCTCCACCAATGAAAGCCCGCCGCTGACCGCGGCGGGCTTTCGCCTTTCCGGCCGCTTGCGACGCGGCCGCCTGACCCCCACCTATGAGAAGCGTCGCCGGACGGGGCGCCTCTGAAGGGTCCGGCCCGGTGATGCGAAGTCGCTTCACTTTAGGGCTTCGCCATGAACCGTACTGTCCTCTTCGACAGCCCCTTCCTGCTGGGCTTCGAGCACACCCGAAACCTGATCGAGCGCGCCGCCAAGGCCGCCGCCGACAGCTACCCGCCCTACAATGTCGAGGGGCGGGACGACGGCGGCGTCCGCATAACGCTGGCGGTGGCGGGCTTCTCGCCTGACCAGCTCGAGGTGCAGGTCGAGGGCGAACAGCTCACCGTCGCCGGCCGCAAGGGCGACCCGAACGAGGACGTGCGCGACTTCCTGCACCGCGGCATCGCGGCGCGGGGCTTCATCCGGACCTTCGTGCTCGCGGACGGCATGAAGGTGGAAGGCGCCACCCTGGAGCACGGCCTGCTCCATGTGGACGTCGCCCGCCCGGATCCGGAACGCACAGTACATCGCGTTCCGATCAAAACAGTTCGATGACTGCGGCCGAGGTTATCCGAATCCGCAGCCAAGTATTCGTAAAGGACCTCGCCCGCGGCCGGCTGAACCGGCGACCGTCCGGCGCGTTCCGCTAGTCAAGGAGGTGGTCTTAATGACACCCGCTGTACTGACCAATGAAGCTTTTGCCGCCTTGGGCGCGCCTGATCTGGTCTATGTGCGCCCTGTCAAGGCGAGCGAAATTCTCGCCAACGTCCCCGTCGCCGCCATCCAGGGATTTTCCCTGGATCCCGAACAGACGCTCTACGCCGTGCACCGCGCCGACGGCGAGCGGCTGGCCGTTCTGACCGACCGCGATTCCGCCGTCGCCGCCGCGCTCGCCCATGAGCTGGCGCCGGTTTCGGTGCACTAGCGGAAGGGTTCTAGGCCGCCGAGGGCTGGGCTTCGCTTACAAGCAGCGCATGAATGGCGTCGGTCGTGCGGGCCTGGCGCAGTTGCTCGCGCACGTCCGGCTGGCGCATCAGGCGCGAGACGCGGGCCAGCGCCTTCAGGTGCTCCGAGCTCGCGCCCTTGGGCGCAAACAGCGCAAACAGCAGGTCGACCGGCTGGTCGTCCACCGCCTCGAACGGCACCGGCTGTTCCAGGCGCACGAAGACGCCGCGGATGCGGTTGAGCCCTTCCAGCCGCGCGTGCGGCACGGCGACGCCGTGGCCCACGCCGGTCGAACCGGCCGCTTCACGTTCAAGCAGGGCGTCGAGCACCACCTCGGCCGGCAGGCCAAACGACCGGGCCGCGATATCGGCGATCACCGACAGCACCTGACGCTTGCTGGAGCCGCCCACGCGAGGGGAAATGGCGCGCAGGTCCAGCAGATCTCCAAGGTTCATACGCTTTTACGCTCTCTGGTTTGGGGTCCGGGGGAGACCCACGGCGGGCGGCCGGACGCACGGGACCCTCAAGCGCTCCCGTTGCCGTTCGGGCGAGTTCGCTCGGGGTCCACCCACCCGATGTTGCTGTCAGCGCGGCGATATACCACCGATATTCCGCCGTGCGCGGCGTTCCTGAACACGATTGCTTGAGCTTCAGTCAAGTCCAGTTCCATCACTGCCATCGCAACGGTCATCGTGCGCACGTCGGTGGCGCTCTCGGCGATGACCAGGGCGGAGGGTGCGCCGGCCGGGTGGTCGGACGTTTCATCCCAAGCCTCGATCTCCTCCTCGTCCGCCGGCGAGCGCAGCACGTAGAGGGAGGCGGTTTCCCGCTCCTTGGCGGTGGAGACTTCCGAGCGGTCCTTCAGCCGCCGCTTGTAGCGGCGGATGCGCTTGTTGATCTTCTCGAGCGCATCGTTGAACGCCGCGTAGGCGTCGCCCCCCAGGCCGTGGCTGTTGAGCCGCTGGCCCGATGCGAGCGTGACCGAACAGTCGACCCTGAAGCCGTGGCCGTCCCGCTGGACCACGACGTCGGCGTCGCCGCCGCGCTCGAAATATTTGGAGATGCTGGTGGAGATTTCGTCGGTGACCCGCGAACGCAGGGCCTGTCCGACGTCGACATGTTTGCCTGAAACATGGACTTGCAAGGCCATGCCCCATGAACGCGCCGCCGACCGTTGGGTGTCAAGCGGGGCCGCAGTTCAGGCGGTTCGTTTGAGGAGTCTGCGCCGTTCGGGGGAGGATGGGATGCGCATGGCTTCCCGGTATTTGGCGACCGTGCGCCGGGCGATATCGACGCCGGCTTCCTTCAGGATGTCGACGATGGCGTCGTCGGAATGGACGTCGCCGGCCAGGCGTTCGGCGTCGATCAGCTGGCGGATGCGGTGGCGCACGCTCTCGGCCGAGTGAGCCTCGCCCTCGCCGTCGGTCGCGGAGATCGACGCGGTGAAGAAGAACTTCAGCTCGAACACGCCGCGCGGCGTGGCCATGTACTTGTTGGAGGTGACCCGGCTGACGGTCGACTCGTGCATGCCGATGGCCTCGGCCACGGTCTTGAGGTTCAGCGGGCGCAGATGGGTGACGCCGTGGGCGAGGAAGCCGTCCTGCCGCTTCACGATCTCGCCGGCGACCTTGAGGATGGTCTTGGCCCGCTGGTCGAGGCTTTTGACCAGCCAGTTCGCCTCGGCGAGCTTTTCGGCGACGAAGGTGCGGTCCTCGTCGGACCTGGTCGCCCCGTCGACCCAGGCGTGGTAGCGGCGGTTGACCAGCACGCGCGGCAGGGTCTCGTTGTTCAGCTCCACGTGCCACTGGCCGTCGGTGGTTTCGCGGACGATCACGTCGGGGACGATCGGCGCGGTCGGCTCGCCGCCGAACGCCGCCCCGGGGCGCGGCGTCAGCGCCCGAAGCTCGGCGATCATCTCGGAAAGGTCGTCGTCGTCGACCTGGCAGGCCTTGCGCAACCCGGCCAGGTCGCCGCGCGCCAGCAGGTCGAGGTTGGCGAGCAGGGCCGCCATGGCGGGATCGTAGCGGTTGCGGTCCTTCAGCTGGATGGCCAGGCACTCGGCCACCGTGCGGGCCGCCACGCCGGCGGGCTCGAAGCCCTGCACGACGCCCAACACCTTCTCGACCAGCGCGACGTCGCAGCCGAGCCGGTCGGCCATCTCGTCCAGGTCGGCGCGCAGATAGCCGCCGTCGTCCACGGCGTCGATCAGCGCGCCCGCGATCACCCGCTCGGCGGGCGAGAGCCGGGCGACCGCCAGCTGGTCGTGCAGATGGGTGTGGAGGCTCTTGTGCTCGGAGAGCGGACCTTCGACCTCGACGCCGCCCAGGCCGCCCGAAGCGGTGCGCCAGACGGGGCTTTCGACGGGCGCGGGCGCGGGCGCCGACGAGGCGTTGGCCGCCGTCGGGGGCTCAACCCGTTGCAGCAGCGGGTTCCGCTCGAGCTCGGTCTCCACGAAGGATTCCAGCTCGAGGTTCGACAGCTGCAACAGCTTGATCGCCTGCTGCAGCTGGGGCGTGACCACAAGGCCCTGCCCCTGCCGCAGCTCAAGTCGCGCGCCGAGCGCCAAAACGTCCCTCCTTTGGCCCGTTTCTTGCTAGCGATGTACAGCCGGCACGGTTAACGCCCGCCAAAGCCGGGGAAGATTCTTGACCCCGCGCTCAAGAACCGCAGTTTGCAGGCCCGATGAAGCGCCACCCGCCGCCTCCGCCGCTCTCCGACGCGCCGCTCGAGCCGGGGCTCTATGTCGTGGCCACCCCCATCGGAAATCTGCGCGACATCACGCTCAGAGCGCTCGACGTGCTGGCGCAGGCGGACCTGGTGCTGGCCGAGGACACCCGGGTGACGGCCAAGCTGCTTGGCGCCTACCGCCTGTCGAAAAAGATGGAGCGCTACGACGAACACGCCGCCGCCCGCGCCCGGCCGAAGGTGCTGGAGGCGCTGGCGAACGGCGCGCGCGTGGCGCTGGTCTCGGACGCGGGCACGCCGCTGGTCTCCGACCCCGGCTACCGGCTGGTGCGCGAGGCGCTGGCGCAGGGCTCGGCGGTGCATCCCATTCCCGGCCCCTCGGCTCCGCTGGCGGCGTTGACGCTGGCGGGCCTGCCGACCGACCGGTTCCTGTTCGCGGGCTTTCCGCCGCCGAAGAGCGCGGCGCGCAAGGCGTTCTTCGCCGAACTCGCGCCGGTGCGGGCGACGCTGGTCTTCTTCGAGGGCGGCTCGCGGCTCGCCGCCAGCCTCGCCGACATGGCGCAGGTGTTCGGAGCCCGCGAGGCGGCGGTCGCGCGCGAGATCACCAAGCTGCACGAGACCTGCATCCGCGGCCTGCTTCCGGCCCTGGCGGCCGATCCGCGCCTCGATGCGCCCAAGGGCGAGATCGTCGTGCTGGTCGGGCCGGGCGAGGAAACCGCGGCCACGGCGAAGGACGTCGACGCCGCGCTGTCGGAGGCGCTCACCCGCATGGGACCGAGCGAGGCCGCGGCCGAGGTGGCCAGGGCGCTGGGCCTGGCCCGCCGCGACCTCTACCGCCGCGCGCTCGAGCTGCGGGGGGCCTCGTGAGCGAGGTCCGGCGTGCGCGGGGCGCGGCCGCGCGCCTATCAGGGCGCCGGGGCGAGGTGCTGGCGGCGGTCTGGCTGATGGCCAAGGGCTATCGGATCCTCGGTTTCCGGCTGGCCGCCAACCAGGGCGAGATCGATCTCCTGGCTTTCCGGCGCGGCGTGCTGGCGGTGGTCGAGGTCAAACGCCGGCGTACGCTGGAAGCGGCGCTGGAGGCCGTTCGGCCCACCCAGCGCGAACGCCTGCGCCGCGCCGCCGCCCAGATCGCT
>CAMLKO010000118.1 GCA_946480495.1 uncultured Caulobacteraceae bacterium | reverse complement strand
GCGTCGCGAGCTTCGCCCTCAGCCTCGGCCAGCGCCACGTCTTCGGGCTCCGGCTCCGGCTCCGGCTCGGCCTCGGCTTCCGCCTCGTACTCACCCTCGACCTCGGGCTCTTCCTCGTAGGCCTCGATCTCGGAAGGCTCGACCCAGCCCATGGCCACGCGGGCGCGCATGATCAGCGCCTCGGCGTCCTCGGCCGACAGGCCGAAGCTTTCGAGCGCGCCGGGCTCGCGGACGCGTTCGCCGCCCTTGCTCTCGTACCAGCCGCGCAGGTCGTCGGGGACGAGGCCGGCGAGGTCCTCGACCGTCTTCACGTCCGCTTCGCCGAGCGCGACGGCCATCGGCAGGGTCAGCCCTTCGATCTCCAGCACGCCGTCCTCGACGCCCAGCTCGCGGCGCTTGGCGTCCTGTTCGGCGGCTTCCTTGTCGAGGAAGTCGCGGGCGCGGGCCTGCAGCTCCTCGGCGGTGTCCTCGTCGAAGCCTTCGATGGCCGCGATCTCGTGCGGCTCGACGTAGGCGACTTCCTCGACCGAGGTGAAGCCTTCGGTGGCCAGCAGCTGGGCGATGACCTCGTCGACGTCCAGGGCTTCCTGGAAGAGGGCCGTGGTCTCGGCGAAGATGCGCTGGCGCCGCTCGCTCTCCTGGCTCTCGGTCATGATGTCGATCTGCCAGCCGGTCAGCTGGGAGGCGAGGCGCACGTTCTGTCCGCGGCGGCCGATGGCCAGCGACAGCTGCTCGTCGGGCACCACGACTTCGACGCGGCCGTCTTCCTCGTCCATCACCACCTTGGTGACTTCGGCCGGGGCCAGCGCGTTGACGATGAAGGTGGCGTCGTCGGGCGACCACTGGATGATGTCGATCTTCTCGCCCTGCAGCTCGGCCACCACCGCCTGCACGCGCGAACCGCGCATGCCGACGCAGGCGCCGACCGGGTCGATCGAGGAGTCGTTGGAGACCACCGCCATCTTGGCGCGGCTGCCCGGATCGCGGGCCACGGCGCGGATTTCGATGACGCCGTCGTAGACCTCCGGCACCTCCTGCGCGAACAGCTTGGCCATGAAGCCGCCGTGGGCGCGGCTGAGCATGATCTGCGGGCCCTTGGTCTCGCGGCGGACGTCGTAGATGTAGCAGCGGATGCGGTCGCCGATGTTGAAGTTCTCGCGCGGGATCGACTGGTCGCGGCGCATGATGCCCTCGCCGCGGCCGAGGTCGACGATGACGTTGCCGTACTCGACGCGCTTGACCACGCCGTTGACGATCTCGCCGACGCGGTCCTTGAACTCCTCGTGCTGGCGCTCGCGCTCGGCCTCGCGGACCTTACCCGTCACGACCTGGCGGGCCATCTGGGTCTGGACGCGGCCGAATTCGAAGGGCGGCAGGATCTCTTCGTAGGTCTTGCCGACCACGGCGGTCTTGTCGTTCTTCTTGGCGTCGGACAGGCGGATGTAGGCGTTGTCGTTGAAGGGTTCGGGCAGAACCTCCTCGCCGTTCTCGTCGATGGTCGGCGCCGAGAGGCCGAAGTCGTCCTCGACCACGGTGACGATCCGCTTGATCTCCGTCTCGCCCGTCTTGGGGTCGATGTGGACGCGGATGTCGTGCTCGGCGCCGTAGCGGGCGCGGGCGGCCTTCTGGATGGCCTCCTCGATCGCCTCGATGACGATCTCCTTCTCGATCGACTTCTCGCGGGCGACCGCGTCGGCGATCTGCAACAGTTCCAGCCGGTTGGCGGCGATGCCGGTGGCCATGGGTCTAGTCCTCGTTTGCGTTCGGTTGTTCGGTGGCGATGCGCTGGGCCCGTTGTTGGGCCCCGCGCTTCATGAGTTCGTCGGTGAGCATCAGCTTGGCCTCGACGATCCAGGCGAAGGGGACCATCGCGGTCTCCTCCTCGCCCTCCAGGTCGATGCCGACGTTGTCGCCCTCGGTGCCCGCCAGCAGGCCGCGGAAGCGCTTGCGGCCTTCGGCGAGGCGGTCGAGTTCGATGCGGGCCTCCAGGCCCTCGTAGGTCTCGAAATCCTTCAGCCGGGTCAGCGGCCGGTCGATACCGGGCGAGGAGACTTCCAGCGTGTATTCGCCGCTGATCGGATCGGCGGCGTCGAGAACCTCGGAGACGGCGCGCGACAGCCGCGTACAGTCCTCGACGTTCATGTCGCCATCCGGCCGCTCGGCCATGATCTGCAGCCGCCGCGTGGTCCCGCCCATCAGCCGCAGGCGCACGATCTCGTAGCCGCAGGCTTCCGCCACGGGGTCGAGCAGCTCCAGCAGGCTGCGGTCTTCAGCGGTCTTGCCTCGCAAGCTTGGCCTTCCCGAAACCAACAAAAAAGCGGCGGGCCTGAGGCCGCCGCTCGAAAGCGCCATCCAGCGCTAACGGACGATGTAGAGGTCTTTATAGCGCGCCGCCGCCGCGGTGGGAAGGGTGCTACTTCTTCAGCGAGGTCCAGGTGGATACCACGAACAGTACGCCGCCGAAGACGGCGAAGGCGGCGATCACGCCGGCGAGATAGAGGGTCATTGCCTGTCCCCGAGTCTGATCGGGGAAGGATCGGCCCGCCAACCGCCCGCGCCTTGATCGGGATCAAACCCGCTCGAAGTCGAGGAACACCGGCGCGCAGTCGCCCAGGCGCTTTTCCTCATAGCGGGTGGTGACGTGGTCGGGCGGCGGAACGCGCCAGTCGTCGGCCCGCCCGGCCGTCCAGCGCAGGTGCGGCGAGGCGAGGAAGGTCTCCAGCGCCCGGTTGGCGTAGTCGGCCCAGTCGGTCGCAAAGCGCAGGCGCCCGCCGGGCCTCAGCACGCGCGCCAGCTCGGCGACGGTCTCCGGCTGGATCAGGCGGCGCTTGTGGTGGCGGGCCTTGGGCCAGGGGTCGGGGAAAAGGATGAAGACGCGCGACAGCGAGGCGTCCGGCAGGGCGCTTAGCACGTCGCGCGCATCGCCCTGGTGCAGGCGGACGTTGGCGAGGCCGCGTTCATCGATATGGCGCAGCGCGCTCGCCACGCCGTTCACGAAAGGCTCGGCGCCGATCAGCCCCACATCCGGATGGCGCGCGGCCTGTTCGGCCAGATGCTCGCCGCCGCCAAAGCCGATTTCCAGCCAGGTTTCGCCCGTGAGCGGCGTGGCGGGATCGAAGGCGATCTTGGGCAGCAGGGTGTCGAGCAGCGCCGCCTGCCGGGGCTTGATCGGCCGCGACTTGATGCGGCCAAAGCTGCGCAACGGGCCGTGGGGTTGTTGAACCATGAGGCGCAAGCGCCGCGTCGGGGCCCCGCTGTCAAGCCTCCTGAGGCTTGGCGGCCGCGCGCCTGACCAGCCGCGGGATGTCTTCGGCATGGGCCACGAGCAGCAGGGCCATCGCCACGCCCAGCGCAATCGGGCTCGACGGCTTGAAGAAGATCGCGAGCCAGAACGGCAGGCTGTAGAAAAACGGCTTCCTCAGCGCCAGCACCGCCGGGACGAGCAGGGCGATCTCGTAATTCATGGCGTAGGGCGAGACCAGCAGCGCCCCGCCCAGCAGGGCGAGCGTGCGCTCCGCCAGCCCTTCGGAACGGAACGCCAGCCACACCGCGGCGAGGGCGACTGGAATGGTGAGCAGGAAGCTGGCCGGTCCGAGCCAGACGAAGGGCGTCATCGTGGTGTCCAGCAGGCTCTGGTCGCGCGCCACCAGATCGCTGAAGCGCGGCAGGGCCTCGAACCAGGCGACCCAGCTGGCGCCCGTCGCCAGGCTCGCCAGCCCGATCAGCAGCGCGGCAACGCCCGTCGCCCGGAAGGTGCGCCAATCCCGCGCCACCGCCAGCGCCAGCGGCAACAGGACGAGCATCTGGGGCTTGATCATCCCCGCCACGGCGAAGAGCGCGCCCGCGAGCCAGGGCCGGCGCCTGAAGCTCAGCCCCGCCATGACGAGACCGCCGATGAGGAAGGTCATCTGGCCCACCAGCGCCACCAGGATCAGCGGCGCGGCGGTGAGCAGCAGGATCATCGAGCGGGCGCCGATGCGGCGAGCTGCCCACGCGAAGAGGGCCGCCGACCCCGCCGTGAACAGGGCGTAGGCCACCTGGAAGGGAAGCAGGCCGAACGGCTTCAGGAACAGAAGCGCGCTCGGCGGATAGACGAAGGGCCGGACGTTCAGCGTATGGAGCCAGGCCTGCCCGGCCGTCACCGAAGCAAAATCGTAGAGGCGCGAAGGGTCGACCCGGGCGCCCGCCCACAGCGCTGCGAAGTCGAGGCCGAGCGGCTGGGAGGCCGTTATGGTCTGAACGACGCGTACGTCCCGGTACAGGAAGGCGACGGTGAGCGCCGCGACCAGAAGGAATTCGGCCCGCTTCGGACCAAATCGCCTGAAAGCGCCGTCAATGCGAGCCGCCCAGTGCATGATCCCGTTCGCGTCAAATTGGTCGCCGTCTCATAGACGTTGACCGATGAGCGCTGTCTTAACGGTGCGGGCCCTCGCCCGCCTCAGACGAGACGCCTGAGCTCTTCGACCAGGTTGGTCTTCTCCCAGGAGAACCCGCCTTCGTTGTCCGGCGTGCGGCCGAAGTGGCCGTAGGCCGCGGTGCGGGCGTAGATCGGCCGGTTCAGCTGCAGGTGTTCGCGGATGGCGCGCGGCGTGCAGCCGTTCATCAGCTCGGGCAGGGCCTTTTCGAGCACGACCGGGTCGACTTCGCCCGTTCCGTGCAGGTCGACGTAGAAGCTGAGCGGGTTGGCCACGCCGATCGCATAGCTGATCTGGATGGTGCACTTCCTCGCCAGCCCGGCTGCCACGACGTTCTTGGCGAGATACCGGCAGGCGTAGGCCGCCGAGCGGTCCACCTTGGTCGGGTCCTTGCCGGAGAAGGCGCCGCCGCCGTG
>CAMLKO010000117.1 GCA_946480495.1 uncultured Caulobacteraceae bacterium | reverse complement strand
CAGGCGCTGGACCTGTTCGTCGCCCGCCTGCCCCGGGAGCGCGGCGTCGCCCGCCAGGAGATCGAGCGGCTCGCCCTGTTCCTCGGCCCGGGCAGCGGCGCGACCGCATCGCCCGCCGACCTGGAAACCTTCCTGGGCGTCGAGCCCGAAGCCTCCCTCTCCGACGCCGCGGCCGACGCCTTCGGCGGGCGGGCGGGCCCCGCGCAGGCAAGCCTTCGCCGCGCGGTCGCCGAGGGCGAGACCGGCCCCGGCGCGGTTCGCGCCATGGGCATGCACCTGGGCCGTCTGCGCCGCACGCTCACCCTCGCCCAGAGCGGCGCCTCGCTGCAGGAGGCGGCCAAGGCCTCAGGGATTTTCTGGAAGAACGAGCGCGAGTTCCTGCGGCAGGCGCGCGCCTGGACGCTGCCGCAGCTCGACCAGATCCAGCCCGAGGTCCTCAACGCCGACCGCGCCTGCAAGACGGCGGGTTCGCCCGACACCCTGATCGCCGAGCGCCTGGCGCTGACCATCGCCGGCCGCGCGCGGCGGCTGGGTCTCTAGGACCGCATCAGCCGCCGGCAGAGGTCGTCGAGCTGCTCCAGCGTCGCATAGCGCAGGCGAAGCTCGCCCGCCCCGCCGCGGTCGCGCAGCTCGACCTCGATGCCGAGGATCTCCGACAGGTCGTTCTCCAGCGCGTCGATATCGGGATTGCGGACGATGCCGCCCTTGCGCGCGGGCCGCGCCGAGGTCGTCTCCGGCGCCTTGCGGGCCAGCGCCTCGGCATCACGGACGTTGAGGCCGCGTTCCACGATCTCCTTGGCCAGCGCCAGCGGGTCCGGACTGCCCGCGATGGCGCGCGCATGGCCGGCGCTGAGGCGGCCGTCGGCCAGCATCGCCTGCACTTCGGCCGGCAGGTTCAGCAGGCGTAGCGCGTTGGCCACGTGCGGACGGCTCTTGCCGACGACCTGGGCGACCGCCTCCTGCGTGCGGCCGAACTTGTCCATCAGCGCGCGGTAGCCCAGCGCCTCTTCCAGCGGGTTGAGGTCGGTCCGCTGGACGTTCTCGACAATGGCGATCTCGAGCACCTGCAGGTCGTCGAGCTCGCGCACCAGCGCCGGCAGCGAACGAAGCCCCGCCTTCTGCGCGGCCCGCCAGCGGCGCTCGCCGGCGACCAGCTGGAACTGGCCCTCGGCGCCGGGCGCGGGGCGGACCAGCACCGGCTGCAGCACGCCCTTCTCGCGGATGGAGGCCGCCAGCTCGTCGATCTCGGCGTCGCCGAAGGCCCGGCGCGGCTGGTCGGGATTGCGGGCGATCAGCTCGATGGGGATTTCGCGCGTTCCGCCGCTCTCGCCCGGCGCCCTTGGCGTCTCCGCTTCGCCGAGCAGGGCGGAAAGTCCGCGTCCAAGACCCCGGCGGCCTTCCGCCGCTACGCTGTCGGCCATCACCTAACTCCTTGAACTCTAAGCAGCTTTCGCCTGACGCTGGCGTTCGCGGCCGACCACCTCGCGGGCGAGCCGCAGATAGGCCTGCGAACCGGCGCACTTGAGGTCGTAGATCAGCACCGGCTTGCCATAGGACGGCGCCTCGGAGACCCGGACGTTGCGGGGGATGACGGTGTCATAGACCTTCTCGCCGAAGTGCTGCCGCACGTCGCGGGCGACCTGTTCGGAGAGGCTGTTGCGCCGGTCGTACATGGTCAGCACCAGCCCCTGGATCTCCAGCGAGGGGTTCAGGCTGCCGCGCACCAGCTCGATCGTGCGCATCAGCTGGGTCAGGCCCTCCAGCGCGAAGAACTCGCACTGCAGCGGCACGAAGACCGCGTCGGCCGCCGTCATGGCGTTGACGGTCAAGAGGTTCAGCGACGGCGGGCAGTCGATCAGCACATAGGTGTAGCCGCCCTTTTCCCGCAGCGGCGCGAGCGAGTCTCGAAGACGAAACGAGCGGCGCGGCTGCGCGCCCAGCTCCAGTTCCACGCCCGAAAGGTCGGCGTCGGCCGGCACCAGGTCGAGGCCGGGAAGGGCGGTGTGGACGGCGGCCTCGGCCAGCGGCAGGTCGCCCATCAGCACGTCGTAGAGGCTGGTCCGGCGCTGGGTGCGCGGCACGCCCAGGCCCGTGGAGGCGTTGCCCTGCGGATCGGCGTCGATCAGCAGCACCTTTTCGCCGACGGCGGCCAGCGCGGTGCCCAGGTTGATCGCGGTGGTGGTCTTGCCGACCCCGCCCTTCTGGTTGGCGATGACGAGAACGCGTAGCGCCGGGTCAGACTTTTCGGGCACGGGAGAGGCCTTTCACCCTCACGATCTGGCCCTCTGAACTCGAGAGGCTGGGCGTCAGATCGTAGTCGAATTTCCAATATTTAGTAGCTTCCGTCAACTCGGACACAACATCTTGTCCCTTCAGGAACAAACCTGTCGCGCCGCGCCTGAGGTATGGCTCGGCGTAACCCAGCAGTCTGACCAAGGGAGCGCACGCCCGCGCCGTGACCACATCGACCTTCAGCGACAGGGACTCGGCCCGGCCATTATGCACCTTGGCGGGGAGATTCAGAGTCCCAACTATGGTTTCCAGAAACCGGCACCGCTTGGCCATGCTCTCGACCAGATGAACCGTCGCGCCGGGCGTCTCCTTCAGCAGGATCGCGAGCACGATTCCGGGAAATCCGGCCCCGGCGCCAAGGTCGGCCCAGGTCCTCGCGTCCGGCTCGATCTTCAGCAGCTGCGCCGAGTCCCAGGCGTGGCGGGGCCAGAAGGTTTCCAGCGCCGAGGGGCCGACGAGGTTCATCTGCTCGTTCCACTCGGCCAGCAGCGCGCGGAAGCGCTCCAGATCGGCGAGCCCAGCGTCCGAACACCCGCTCGCCGCCTGAAAGCTCGCCGCGTCGTGGACGTCAGGCCGCGCGGGCGCGTCGGGCATGGGCGAGCAGGGCGGTGAGGGCGCCGGGCGTGACGCCCTCGATGCGGGCGGCCTGGCCGAGCGTCAGCGGGCGCACGGCCTTCAGCTTCTCGCGGACCTCGTTGGAAAGGCCGCCGACGGCGTCGTAGTCGAGGCCGGCGGGCAGGGTGAGGTTCTCGTCGCGGCGAAAGGCCTCGACGTCGGCGGCCTGCCTGTCGAGATAGCCGTGATAGGCGGCGTCGATCTCGATCTGCTCGCGGACCTGCGGCGACCAGTCCCGAACCTGCGGCCAGACGGCAGCGAGGTCGTCCAGCGTCACGGAGGGGTAGGCGAGCATCTGGACCAGGTTGCGCCGCTGGCCGTCGGCGTTGACCTTGAACCCCGCCTTCACCGCCTCGGCGGGGGTGAGGTTGGAAGACGCCGCGAAGCTGCGGGCCTCGGCAAGCGCGGCTTCCTTCTCACGGAAGACGGCGGCGCGGTCAGAGCCGACCACGCCCAGTTCGATGCCGCGCGCGGTCAGCCGCTGGTCAGCGTTGTCGGCGCGCAGGGTCAGCCGGAACTCGGCGCGGCTGGTGAACATGCGATAGGGCTCGGTGACGCCGCGGGTGACGAGGTCGTCGATCAGGACGCCGATGTAGGCCTCGTCTCGGGCGAAGGTGACGGGCTCGGCGCCTGACGCGGCGCGCGCGGCGTTCACCCCGGCGACCAGCCCCTGCGCGCCGGCTTCCTCATAGCCCGTCGTGCCGTTGATCTGGCCGGCCAGATAGAGGCCGGGCAGGCGCTTGACCTCCAGCGTCGGGAAGAGCTCGCGCGGGTCGACGTAATCGTACTCGATCGCATAGCCGAAGCGCTTGATCGCGACGTTCTCAAGCCCCGGGATGGTGCGCAGGAACAGCGCCTGCGTCTCTTCGGACACCGAGGTCGAGACGCCGTTCGGATAGACGGTGTCGTCGTCCAGTCCCTCCGGCTCCAGGAAGATCTGGTGGCTCGTCTTGTCGGCGAAGCGGACGACCTTGTCCTCGATGGAGGGGCAATAGCGCGGCCCGCGCCCGGCGATCCGGCCGCCGTAGACCGCGGACTCGCTCAGCCGCTCGGCGATGATCCTGTGGGTTTCTTGCGTCGTCCAGGTGATGCCGCACTTCACCTGCGGCAGCGCGATCCGGTCGTTGAGGAAGGAGAAGGGCACGGGCTCGTCGTCGGCCGGCTGCATCTCCAGCCGGTCCCAGGCGATGGTCTTGCCGTCCAGCCGAGCGGGCGTGCCGGTCTTCAGCCGCCCCATCTTCAGGCCGGACGCATAGAGCCGGTCCGACAGGCCGATGGCCGGCGCATCGCCGACCCGGCCGGCGGGGATGCGCTTCTCGCCGAGGTGGATCAGGCCCTTCAGGAAGGTGCCGGTCGTCAGCACCACGCGCGGGGCGCGGTATTCGGCGCCGGATGCGCCAACGACGCCCACGACACCGCCGTTCTCGATGATCAGGTCCTCGACCGCTTCCGCGACAATTTCGAGGTTGGGCGTCGCGGCGAGTTCGGCCTGCATGGCCTCGCGATAGAGCCTGCGGTCGATCTGGGCGCGGGGGCCGCGCACGGCCGGACCCTTGGAGCGGTTCAGCATCCGAAACTGGATGCCGGCCTTGTCGGCCATGCGGCCCATGACGCCGTCGAGCGCGTCGATCTCGCGCACGAGGTGGCCCTTGCCCAGTCCGCCGATGGCCGGGTTGCAGCTCATCTCGCCGATGGTCTCGAGCTTGTGGGTGAGCAGCAGGGTGCGCGCGCCGAAACGGGCCGAAGCGGCCGCCGCTTCGCACCCGGCGTGCCCGCCGCCGATCACGATCACATCCCAGGACCTCATGGCGCGCGATATAGGCGATGGGCGTGCGGGCGTCGATGTTTCACGTGGAACACGGGCGCGGCCTCGGCCAGGCGATGTTCCACGTGAAACACTCACTTGCCGATGCAGAAGGTCGAGAACACCCGGTCC
>CAMLKO010000116.1 GCA_946480495.1 uncultured Caulobacteraceae bacterium | reverse complement strand
ACGTCGTAGACGTTGTCCCCGTCGCTATCGCCGGGGTTCTCGAAGTTGGGCGCCGCCTTGAAGGTCAGCACGCCCGTGGTCGCGTCGATGTCGAACAGGGCCGCGTCGGCGCCCCCGCTGATCGAGTAGGCGGCCGTGTCGTTGTTGTCGGGGTCCGTCGAGGTGACGGTGAGCACCGCGGTGGTGTTCTCATCGACCGTGACCGTGTCGGAGGAGGTGATCGTCGGCGCGTCGTTGACGCCGGTGTAGACGATGGTCGTGGTCGTCCAGGAGAGCGTGCCGTTCGCCAGCCGGATGGCGTAGGTGAAGCTGTCGGTCAGCGTCTCGCCGGCGTTGAGGCCCTGCAGGTCGGTCCGGAAGCTGTCGCTCAGGGAGCTGGAGTCGTAGCCGACCTTGCCGTCCGACGTGATCCAGATCTTCGCGCCATTCGCGCTGGTGTCGCCGCTCGTGGACTCCGCGCGGGCGGTGTCCTTGATCAGCAGGTCCGAGCCGGACGTGCCGTCGTTCTCGAGCCCGTCGTCGAGCGAATAGAGCGTCTTCGCATTGCCGCCGAGATCGTTGGCCATGACGTTGAGGTAGAGCACCCCGGTCACGTCCTCGGTGTAGGTGAAGGTGTCGCCCGTCGCCTGCGGCGTGTTGTTGAACGAGTTGACCGCGGTCAACGTCGTGCTGGTCGTGCCCATCGGGTTTGCCCCCTCAGAATTCGGCCGCTTCGGGCCGCTGTGTCGCCCGCAGAGGGAACGCCTGGACCCTTCTCCACACGCCTCCCCGAGTTGAGGAAATCGTTAACCGGGAGTTAATAAGCTTTCAATGCGTCGAAATCGTATGGCGGGTTTGATGCGATCAATTCCCGCTAAAAATTCTACAGATGTCGGGTAGTCGACAGTCCAATAAGAGGCTCAAAATTAACCCTATTTTCGACCGCTCTCCTCGACGTTAAAATATCGCGTGCCGATAGAAGTGGGCTCATTACTTGCGAATAGATGCCTGCCTTAAGATTAGTCCGTTTGGACGATGAGGTGCGTTGTCACACCCGGCTTGGTTGAAGGCCGTTTCTGGCGTTTCGCGACGCCGCTGAACCCGTTATCGAAGCGGGGGGAGGCGTCGCGTGAATACGGTTCAGATCGCATCGCTGATGATGCTGGCGTCGGGCGCGCTGCACGCGATGGTCAACGCCATCCTCAAGTCTGGCCGCGACAAGATGTCGAGCCGGGCGCTGATCGACGGCTTCTCGGCGCTGCTGGTGCTGCCCGCCGCCTTCTTCGTGCCGCTGCCGCATGGGGCGTGGGGGTGGCTGGCCGGAAGCTGGGCGACGCATCTCGTCTATCTGGTCTGCCTGATCAAGGCGTTCGAGGCCGCCGACATGAGCGTCGCCTATCCGATCCTGCGGGGCGTTGCGCCGGCGCTGGCCTCGACGGTCGCGGTGCTGGTCTTTCATGAGCCGATCAGCCTGCCGGTGGCGGCCGGCGTCGCGCTGGTCTCCGGCGGCGTGCTGACGGTGGCGCTGGGGCGGCATGTGACGCGCGCCTCGCTCGGCTGGGCGCTGGCGACGGGAGCGACGATCGCCCTCTACACCGTGATCGACGCGCAGGGCGTGCGCATAGCGCCGACCGCCTGGAGCTATATCGTCTGGACCTACCTGATGCTTGGCGGCGGGATCAGCGTGCTGTTCGCGTTCTGGCGAGGGCCGCGTTTCCTGCTGGCGGCGCGGACGGAATGGAGGCCGGGGCTGGCCGCGGGCGCGATGTCGGTCCTGACCTACAGCCTGGCGCTCTACGCCTACCGGATGGCCGACGTGCCGAGGCTCTCAGCGCTGCGCGAGACCTCGATCCTGTTCGCCACCGCCATCGCCGTCTTCATCCTGAAGGAGAAGCTGACCGCCGGTCGGTTCGTCGGCATCGCGGGGATCGCGGCGGGCGCGGCGGTGCTGATCGTCAGCGGTTAGGGCCGGATTCGGCCTCGACGAAGCGTTCCAGTGCGCCGAGGTGGTATCGGACGGTGTCCCAAACGTCCTTTTCGAGCACGTCGTCGTACTGATGGCGGTAGACGTTGCCCGCATCCCTGATCGCGCGCCACGGGAGTTCTGGGTGGCGCTGCAGCATCGAGGGCGGGAGGCGTTTGACCGCTTCCGAAATGATCGCGAGGCAGCGCGTCACGGCGTAGAAGGTCTTTCGATCCTCCTTGAAGCTGGCGAACGAATGCTCAGCGCACCAATGTCGCGCGAGGTGAATGTGCTCGCCGATATCCGCCAGAACGACGGAAGGATCAGAAGGCATAAAGCGCGTCGCGCTCCGCGGAGGGCCGCACGTGGTCCTTGAGACCGGGCTTCTGGGCGACATCGACGGGCCGGTCGAAAAGGCCTTTTACGTATTCGATCACGCTCGCATAGCCCCACAGCCCGACACGGGCTCTCGGGTTGAGTTCGACCATGATGTCGATGTCGCTCTTGGGCCCCGCGTCCCCGCGCGCGAGCGAGCCGAAGAGCGCGGCGTGGGAGACCCCGCGCTTCTTCAGTTCGGCTTCGTGGTCCTTGAGGACCTGGAGGACTTCCTCGCGCGTCATGACGCCAACATAGCAGACGCTCACGCCGGCGCGTAGCTTTGCAGCGGGCGCACCTCGAGCGGGCCGGCCCTGGTCTCGACGATAGCCTGGGCGGCGGCGAGCGCGCCGGCGGTGGTGGTGAAGTAGGGGATCTTCATCATCAGGGCCGAGCGGCGGATGTCGAAGCTGTCCTTCAGCGACTGCATGCCCTCGGTGGTGTTGAAGACCAGCTGCACCTCGCCGTTCTTCATGGCGTCGACGATGTGGGGGCGGCCCTCGAGCACCTTCTTGACGAACTCGACCTCAAGACCCTGCGACTTGAGGAAGGCGCAGGTGCCCCCGGTGGCGAGCACGCGGAAGCCAACCTGTTTGAGCAGCCGCACCGGCTCGACGATCCAGTCCTTGTCGGCGTCACGGACGGAGACGAAGGCGCAGCCGCTTTCGGGCAGGATGACCCCGCCGCCGAGCTGGCTCTTGAGGAAGGCGCGCGCGAAGGCCGGCGCCGGGCCTTCGCCGGGGCGGCGCCAATCGAGGCCCATGACCTCGCCGGTCGAGCGCATCTCGGGGCCGAGCACCGTGTCGACGCCCGGGAAGCGGGCAAACGGGAAGACGGCTTCCTTGACCGCGATGTGGTCGTAGGGGGTGTCGACGAGGTTGAAGCTCGCCAGCTTCTCGCCGGCCATGATCTTGGCGGCGATGGCGGCGATGGGCTTGCCGATGGTCTTGGCGACGAACGGCACGGTGCGCGAGGCGCGCGGGTTCACTTCCAGCACGTAAATGCGCGGCGCGTCGGAGTGCGGCTCCTCGATGGCGAACTGCACGTTCATCAGGCCGCGCACGTTGAGCGCAAAGGCCATGGCCTCGGTCTGGCGCTTCAGCTCGGCGATGGTTTCGGGCTTGAGGCTGAAGGGCGGGAGCGAGCAGGCGCTGTCGCCCGAGTGCACGCCGGCCTCCTCGATGTGCTCCATGACGCCGGCCACGAACACCGTCTCGCCGTCGCAGAGCGCATCGACGTCCACCTCGGTGGCGCGGGAGAGGTACTGGTCGATGAGGACGGGGCTGTCGCCGCTGACCTGCACGGCGTGGCGGATGTAGCGGTCGAGCTGTTCGTCGTCGCGCACGATCTCCATGGCCCGGCCGCCCAGCACGTAGGAGGGGCGGATCACGACCGGGAAGCCGACCTTGTGGGCCCCGGCGAACGCCTCCTCCGCCGAGCGGGCGATGGCGTTGATGGGCTGGGCGATCTTCAGCCGGTGCAGCAGCTGCTGGAAGCGCTCGCGGTCTTCGGCCAGGTCGATGGCGTCGGGGGTGGTGCCCAGGATCGGCACGCCCGCCTGCTCCAGCGGATGGGCGAGCTTCAGCGGGGTCTGGCCGCCGAACTGGACGATGACGCCGAGCAGGGTCCCGCGCCGGCGCTCGACCTCGATCAGCTCCAGCACGTCCTCGGCCGTCAGCGGCTCGAAGTAGAGGCGGTCGGAGGTGTCGTAGTCGGTCGAGACGGTCTCGGGGTTGCAGTTGACCATGATCGACTCGACGCCGATGTCGTCGAGCGCGAAGGCCGCGTGGCAGCAGCAGTAGTCGAACTCGATCCCCTGGCCGATCCGGTTGGGGCCGCCGCCGAGGATGATGGCCTTGCGGCGATCCGACGGGTCGCTCTCGCAGTCGGGCGCCTGGCCGAGCGAGCCGGTCTCGTAGGTCGAGTACATGTAGGGCGTCTCGGCCCGGAACTCGCCCGCGCAGGTGTCGATGCGCTTGAAGACGGGGCGCACGTTCAGCTCGTGGCGCAGCGCGCGGACTTCGGCCTCCCTGGCGCCGACGAGGGTCGCAAGCCGCGCGTCGGAGAAGCCCATGGCCTTCAGCGCGCGCAGCTTCTGCGCGGTCGTGGGGAGCCGGTTGGCGCGGATGTCGGCCTCGGTGGCGACCAGCTCTTCGATCTGGCGCAGGAACCACGGCTCGTACGAGCAGGCCTGGGCGACCTCATCGACCGACAGCCCATGCCGGAACGCCTGGGCGATGACCCGCAGCCGGTCGGGCGTCGGCGTGCCAAGCGCGGCGATGACCGAGGTGCGGCCCATCTCCGGGTCGTCGGCGCCGGGGATCTCGACCTCGTCGAGGCCGGCCAGTCCCGTCTCCAGCCCGCGCAGGGCCTTCTGCAGGCTCTCCTTGAAGGTCCGGCCGATGGCCATGACCTCGCCGACCGACTTCATCGAGGTGGTGAGGTACGGCTCGGTCCCCGGATACTTCTCGAAGGCGAAGCGCGGGATCTTGGTGACGACGTAGTCGATGGAGGGCTCGAACGAGGCGGGCGTCGCGCCGGTGATGTCGTTCATCAGCTCATCGAGCGTGTAGCCGACCGCCAGCCGGGCGGCGACCTTGGCGATCGGAAAGCCCGT
>CAMLKO010000115.1 GCA_946480495.1 uncultured Caulobacteraceae bacterium | reverse complement strand
GCGGCGGCCAGGTGGCCGGCCATCGGAAAGCCCATGACGCCCAAGCCGACGAACGCGACCTTCATGCCTGCCTCCAAAACCGTTGCTTCGTTCTTACGCGAGGCGGGCGTGAGGCCAAAGGCCGCTTCCCCTTGCGCTGGAACGAGTCCCGGCGCCTAATCCTTCGCAAGTGAGGGACTTTGAGGCTTTGAAAGGCGGCCGCGGCTCGTGACGCATCATTTTCCGACGCGCCAGCTTCGCTTCTTCCTGACGGCGCCGTCTCCCTGTCCCTATCTGCCCGGCCGCGAGGAGCGGAAGGTCTTCGCCCATCTGCCGGCGTCCGACGGCGCGTCGGTCAATGATTCGCTGACCCAGGTCGGTTTCCGCCGCTCCCAGAACATCGCCTACCGTCCGGCCTGCGAGAACTGCGCGGCCTGCGTTTCGGCGCGGCTGCCGGTGCGCGACTACGTCTTCTCCCGCTCCGAGCGGAAGGTGCTGGCGCGCAACGAGGACCTCGCCCGCCATCTGGTCGAGGCCGAGGCGACCATGGAGCAGTTCGACCTGCTCCGCCGCTACCTGAACATGCGCCACGCCGAGGGCGGCATGGCCGACATGACCTGGCCCGACTACGTGGCCATGGTCGAGGACACCGCCGTCCGAACCCATGTCATCGAGTATCGCGCGCCCTCCCAGGACCGCGGTCCCGGCGACCTGATCGCCTGCGTGCTGGTGGATGTGATGAGCGACGGGCTGTCGCTGGTCTACAGCTTCTACAATCCGGACCTGCCCAAGCGCAGCCTGGGCTCCTTCATGATCCTGGATCACGTGGTGCAGGCGGGGCTGGTGGGGCTGCCCTACGTCTATCTCGGCTACTGGGTGCCGGGGTCGGAGAAGATGGCCTACAAGGCGCGCTTCTCGCCGCTGGAGATCCTCAAGCCCGGCGGCTGGGCGCTGATGTCGACGCGCGACCGCCAGCCGGAAGGCGAACGCCTGCCGACGCCGTCGGAGCCCGTGGAAGTCGAGGCGCACCTGCCCGGCAAGGGGCCGCTGGGCTCCTAGCCCCAGGGGCCCGCGGGGTGGTCGCCCCAGGGCCCTGAACCTACCGCCGCTGCCGGTTCCGGCTCGCTCACCTTTCCGCCCGCATAGCGCACCAGCGCGTCGATCCGCGCGGGGATCGGCGGGTGGGTGGAGAAGAGGCTGTAGATGCCGGTTTCCTCGCCGTCGAGGAACATGGCCCGCACGCTCTCGGGCGCATCGAGCTTGGTGTGATCGCCGCCGATCTTCTGCAGGGCCGAGATCATGGCGTCGGGGTTCTTGGTCAGCTCGACCGAGCCCATGTCGGCGACGAACTCGCGCCGGCGCGAAAGCGCCATGCGGATGACGATGGCCAGCAGGTAGCCGATGAAGGCCGCCGCCAGCGCCACCAGGATGAACACCCCGCCGCCGCGCCGGTCGCGCCGGTTGCCGCCCACGCCGCCCCAGACGATGGCGCGGTAGAGGATCTGGGCGATCAGGCTGAAGATGCCGGCGAAGACCGCCGCGATGACCATGGTGCGGACGTCGCGGTTGATGACGTGGGTCAGCTCGTGACCCAGCACCGCCTCCAGCTCGTCCTTGTTCAGCGCCTGTATGATCCCGCGGGTGACGGTGATCGAATACTGGCCCTCGTGCAGGCCGGTGGCGAAAGCGTTCAGCGCATCGCTTTCGATGATCCGCAGGCTCGGCGTCTTCATTCCCCGCGCGATGCAGAGGTTTTCGAGCAGGTTGTAGAGGTCGGGCTCTTGCTTGCGGGTGACCTCGCGGGCGCCGGTGGCCAGGTCGATGATGGTCTGGTTGGCGAAGTAGGCGATCACGAACCAGACGCCGGCCGCCCCGATCGCCAGCGGCGCGGACACCGCCAGCAGCTGGAAGGCGTAGGCGACGTCGCCGTCCATCGTGCCGGTCGAGGGCAGGTAGCCCGCGCCGATCATGGCCAGCGTCAGCACATAGGTCAGGCCGACCAGCAGCACCGGAAACCCGGCCAGCAGGAAGGCCGAGCGCAGGTTGTTGTTCCAGATGTAGGTCTGAAGGCCGACGGCCTCCATCGACGCCCCCTAGAACTTCACCTGCGGCGCTTCGCCGACCGCCGCGCGCTCCTCGCCGAGGTCGAAGAAGGCGCGTTCGTGGAAGCCCATCGGGGCGGCGAACAGCACGGCGGGGAACTGCTGGATGGCGGCGTTGAACTCGCCGACCGCGCTGTTGAAGAACCGGCGTGCGGCCGCGAGCTTGTTCTCGATATCCGCCAGCTCCGACTGCAGCTGCAGGAAGTTCTGGTTGGCCTTGAGGTCCGGATAGGCCTCGGCCACTGCGAACAGCTGGCGAAGCGCGCCGGTGAGCGCGTTCTCCGCCTGCACCTTGCCCTCGACGCCCTGCGCGGCGACGGCGGCGTTGCGGGCGGCGGTGACCGCTTCGAGCGTGCCGCGCTCGTGGGTGGCGTAGCCCTTCACCGTCTCGACGAGGTTGGGGATCAGGTCGTGCCGCTGGCGCAGCTGCACGTCGATGTCGGCGAATGCCTGGTTGGCCCGTTGGCGCAGGCCGACGAGGCGGTTGTAGACGCCGACCGTCATCAACAGCAGGACGGCGACGATAACGACAATGACGACGAGGCCGATCATGGGCTTCTCCCGGCTTTGACGTCCCAATGTGGGGACAATCGGCCCGCAACGCTAGCGCGACGCTTAGAGCGGCCTGAAACGCTTGCTGGTCGGGAAGCCCTTGGGGGCCAGCTTGCCCGCGGCCGAGCGGCGGCCGAGCCAGTCGCGCCAGTCGGCCCAGGCGAAGGTGCGGCCGCTCTTGTCGAGCCAGGTCGCGCCGTCCTCGGCGGTGAACACGGTCGCATCGCGCAGGCCGCCCTCGCGGTAGGCCTGCAGCTTGACGCCCTTGCCGCGCGGCATTTCCGGAAGTTCTTCAAGGGGAAAGATCAATATCTTCCCGTTGTCGCCGATGGTGGCGATGTGGTCGCCGGCGGCTTCGATGGAGACGGCCGCCTCCCCGTTCAGCACCTGCTTGCCGGCGCGGCGGAAGGCGATCATCTCGTCCTCGGGCGCGACGAAGCCGTAGCCGGCCTTCGAGGCCAGCACGCGCTTGCGGCCCGGCTTGTAGGCGAAGACGTCGATGAGCTTCACCCGATCGTCGATGTCGACCATCAGGCGCAGCGGCTCGCCGTGGCCGCGCGCGCTCGGCAGCTTCGAGCAGTCGACGGTGAAGAACCGCCCGTCGGAGGCGAAGATCAGCAGCTTGTCGGTGGTCTCGCAGGGCACGAGGAAGCCCAGCTTGTCGCCTTCCTTGAACTTCAGCTCGGAGGGATCGTCGACGCGGCCCTTGGCGGCGCGGATCCAGCCCTTTTCCGAGAGGATCACGGTGATCGGCTCGCGCGGCACGAAGACCTCGACGGCGGCCTCCAGGTCCACCTGCGGGGCGTCCTCGAAGTCGCTGCGGCGCTTGCCGACGCTGGTTTGCGGGCCCAGCACCTTCAGCGTGCTCTTCAACCCCTCGCCGACCAGCTTCCACTGCATCTTGTCGTTGGCGAGCATGGCGACGATGCCGTCGCGCTCCTCGGAGAGTTCGGCGTGCTCGCGGCGGATCTCCATCTCCTCCAGCTTGGCCAGCTGGCGCAGGCGGGTGTTGAGGATGGCGTCGGCCTGGATTTCGGTGAGCTCGAAGGTCTCGATCAGCCGCGCCTTCGGCTCGTCCTCGTAGCGGACGATGCGGATCACCTCGTCGAGGTTCAAAAACGCGATCAGCAGGCCGTCGAGGATGTGCAGCCGCGCCTCGATCTTGGCCAGCCGGAAGCGCGCACGGCGCACCAGCACCTCGCGGCGGTGCTCGAGGAAGGCCAGCAGCGCGGGTTTCAGCCCCATCACGCCGGGCGTCCCGCGCGCATCGAGCACGTTCATGTTGACCGGGAAGCGGGACTCCAGCGCCGAGAGCTTGAACAGGCTCTCCATGAGGAGCTCGGGCTCGATGTTGCGGCTCTTCGGCTCCAGGATCAGCCGCACGTCCTCGGCGCTCTCGTCGCGCACGTCGCCCAGCAGCGGCGCCTTCTTGCCCTCGATCAGCTCGGCCAGCTGTTCGACCAGGTCGGCCTTCTTCACCTGGTAGGGGATCTCGGTGACGACGATCTGGTAGGTCCCGCGCCCGGTGTCTTCCTTCGTCCAGCGCGCTCGTACGCGCACGCCGCCGCGGCCGGTCTCGTAGGTTTCCAGCAGCGAGGCGTGCGGCTCGACGATGATGCCGCCGGTGGGGAAGTCCGGCCCCCTCACCTTGTCCATCAGGTCGGCGGTGGTGGCGTTGCGGTTCGACAGCAGCAGCAGGCAGGCGTCGATCAGTTCGGCGGCGTTGTGCGGCGGGATGGAGGTCGCCATGCCGACCGCGATCCCCGACGAGCCATTGGCCAGCAGGTTCGGGAAGCCGGCCGGGAGCACCACCGGCTCCTCGTCCTCGCCGTCGTAGGTGGGGCGAAAATCGACCGCGTCCTCGTCGATGCCGTCGAGCAGCAGCGCCGCGGCGTCGGTCAGCTTGCACTCGGTGTAGCGCATGGCCGCGGCGTTATCGCCGTCGATGTTGCCGAAGTTGCCCTGCCCGTCGATCAGCCGATAGCGCTGGGCGAAGTCCTGCGCGAGACGGACCAGCGCGTCATAGACGGCGGTGTCGCCGTGCGGGTGATACTTGCCAATCACGTCGCCGACGACGCGGGCGCACTTCTTCGCCGTGGTCTCCGGATCGAGCCGCAGCATCCGCATCGCGTAGAGCAGCCGCCGGTGCACGGGCTTGAGGCCGTCGCGCACGTCGGGCAGCGCCCGGTGCATGATCGTCGACAGGGCGTAGGCGAGATAGCGCTTCGACAGCGCCTCGCTGAGCGGCTCGTCCAGGATGCGCTCGCCGTCGCCGGGCGGTGGGGTGTGCAGGGTCATGGGACTCGTGAATCAGAGGCTTGCACGATCATAGCGCGTCAGAGCCT
>CAMLKO010000114.1 GCA_946480495.1 uncultured Caulobacteraceae bacterium | reverse complement strand
GGGTGTAGCTCAGTTGGTTAGAGCGCCGGCCTGTCACGCCGGAGGTCGCGGGTTCGAGTCCCGTCACTCGCGCCACCGCAAGGGTGGCCGTATCTCTCCTTCATAGACAACAATTGTAGCGTCTGACGCTACACGGCGCTTGACGACGTAGCGCGTTGCGCTACATTCTCGCGCAGGGGGAGCGATGATCCAGAGTTGGAAATCGGATGACGCGCGTGTGGTGTTCGAAGGCCATGTCCCAAAGGGCTTTCCTGCCGACCTCGCAAAGGCCACCCGCCGCCGTCTGGCCCAGCTCCACGCCGCTGTTCGAGTGGAGGATCTTCGCACCCCGCCGGGAAACCGGCTGCACAAGCTGAGCGATGATCGCGAGGGCCAATGGTCCATCAGCGTCAACGACCAGTTCCGTATCTGCTTTGTCTGGGGCGCTGAAGGCCCTGAGGACGTCGAGTTCGTGGACTATCACTAGGAGCATTGAGATGGCCGCTTCCGACTACACGAGCTTCGCCTCCCCCCTGCCTCATCCGGGTGAACTGCTGCGCGAGGACTACCTGCCCCAGTTTGGCCTGAGCGCCGGAGCGCTGGCCCGCGCCATGGGTTTGAAGGACCGCACCCGGATCGAGCGGCTGGTGCGCGAACAGCAGCCGGTCACCGCGGACACGGCGCTCCGGCTCGGGCGGGTGTTCGGGACGACGGCCGATTACTGGATCAACCTCCAGACGGCGCATGACCTGTCGGCGGCTGCCATCAAGGCGCGGGACGAACTGGCCGCGATCAAACCTCTGTCCGACCAGCAGCGGGTCTGATCGGGCCGAGGCTCTTAAGCCTCAGGCCGCCGCCGCGTGAGCCTCGCCAAGGCCCGTTCCGACCTGGTGCATCTCGCCGGTGATCACCTGCACATTGGCCTCCTGCGCGCGGCGGCCCCGGATCGCCATGCGCCGCCGCGCCGCCGGGTTGCGCGTGCCCCAGGCGAAGGCGACCAGGTTCACCGGCATCATCATCAGCGGGAACCACGGCACGTAGCGCCTCGGCAGGCCCAGGTTGTCCATGCCCGCCTGGCCCAGGAAGAACAGGTTGATGGAGAGGTTCTTCTCCCGCTCCCAGCGCCGCCGCAGCCACGGCAGCACGCGATAGGGCCGCTCCAGCGGCTCATCCAGCAGCGCCCGCGCCAGCGCCCGGCCCGAGGTGTCGGACGGCGCCACGACGCTGAGCAGCGTGTGGTAGATCATCCGCCGGCCTTCGGACTCGGTGCGCGGCTGCAGTTCCATCTCCACGCCCATCAGCCAGCCGACGTAGCGCATCAGGTGGATCAGCGAGCGGCTGTCCTGGCCCGACATCGTCCAGCCCAGCGTCTTCAGCCCCTGCAGCAGCACGATGGAAAACGCCATCTGGGTCGCCGCCATATCGAGCTGGTTGATCGCAACGCCGTCGCGGATCACGTCCCACTCCGCCTGCTCGGCGATGTGGCGGCGCACCAGCGCATGGATCAGCCGCACGCGCAGCGTCGACTTGAAGCCCTCGCCGAAGCGCTCCATCCCGCCGAACGCCGTGCAGGCGAGCCACCAGTTGGAGGTCTCGGCCATCCGGCGCGAGGCGCCCTTGGTCAGCGCGCCGGTCATCACCAGCACGCGGTTGAAGTCCGGCGACTGGTAGCCGCCCATCAGCGCCCCGTCGCGCATCACCCAGCCG
The DNA here is from genome assembly GCA_946480495.1 of uncultured Caulobacteraceae bacterium. The sequence continues at coordinate 3,308 of CAMLKO010000114.1, read as the reverse complement.
CCGACGAGGCCGCTGATCTGCGAGACTTCGGCGCCGCGCTCCAGCATCGCCTCGTCGACCCAGTCCGGGCGCTGGCCGTAGATGGCGAAGAACTCGCGCAGCGGCGCCGGCGCGTCGGGCACGGCCTCGATCCCACGCTCCAGCGCGGTCTCGAACATCGCGCGGGCCTTGCGCATGCCCGTCTGGACCATCCAGTCGACCACCCGGTCCATGTCCGGATCGCCGCGGGTCAGCGCATGGCCCAGCCGTTGCCATTCCTCCGGCGTCGGATCGGCGTTGGCGCCGCCCGCGATCATGCGCAGCAGCCGGCCGATCTTCTTGGCCTGTTCGAGGCCCCGGCCATGGCGTGCGGGAATGGGCGCTAAGGACGCCGCCTGTGCGCTGTTCATACGGTCTACAGCTCCTTCGCGTATGGGTCCGCATAATACGAGGATTTACTCGCATTCAAGTCGCATACGTCCCATAACGCGAATTGAACGCGAGCAACTATTCGCATTATTTATGTGGCATCGTTCCGAGGGGATTGAGTGATGAGCATGACCGCCGACGCATCGGGTTTCGTGACCCGCCAGCCGATCCGGCCGCTGGAGGCGCTGCGGGCCTACAACCGCCTCCTCAAGGACAAGGAAGACACCAAGCAGGTCTTCGAGATCATCCGCGCGCTGACCGGCGATTCCCTGCGCCGCGCCTACCAGAAGATGCTCTCCCACGAGGAAGGCGGCCGGCAGGCCTACCTCGGCCTCGAGCTCTGCCAGTACCTCGACGACCCCCAATGGATGGCGCAGTTCCCTGAAGGGACGGTCGGCGCGGAGTTCCGCAAGTTCCTCGCCCAGCGCGGCTTCACGGTCGAGGGCCTGGCGATGGACTCCCAGGCCATCGACGATCGCGTCAACGCCGAGCACCCCGTCGCCTGGCTCGCCCGCCGGATCCGCGACACCCACGACATCTGGCACGTGATCACCGGTTACGGCACCGACGCGGTGGGCGAAGCCTGCGTGCTCGGCTTCACCCACGCCCAGGTCCCCAACCCCGGCGTCGCCTTCATCGCCTTCGGCGCCTCGCGCGAATTCCCCAAGCGCAACCCGGGCCCGCCCTACGGCAAGGCGATCTGGGAAGGCTACCAGCGCGGCAAGAAGGCCAGGTCGCTGATCTGCCAGGACTACGAGAAGCTGCTGGGCGAACCGCTGGAAGCGGCCCGCAGGCGGCTGAACATCACGCCCAAGCCGATCTACGATTCGATCCCCTACGAAGCGCGCGAGACCTACCTGCTTCCGGAATCCCGGCGCGCCGCGTAACCTCTGCAAATGCGAGTAACTGCTCGCATGGAACGCAGGACCCGATGAAGAAGACGCCCACGCAGGGCCGCTCACGACAGATGGTCGACGCTCTGATCGAGGCGACCGCTCGCATTATTGCCGAACGTGGCTGGCAGGGCACGACCACCAACCACATCGCTGTCCGCGCGGGCGTATCCGTTGGCTCGCTCTATCAGTACTTCGAAAGCCGCGAGGATCTGCTCATCGCGCTCATGCACCGCGAGCGCGACCGCTTCATGCAGCGGCTGGACGACGCCGTTACGGGGCTGATGGGCGGCGGCGATGCGCGGCAAGTCATCCGAACCCTGCTGGAGATCGCCTTCGCGGAGTGCGAGCAGGACGAAGCTCTGTTCGCGGCGCTCTCTAACGACTGGCATATCCTTGGCGCGTCCGAGTTCGCAGACGCTCTGCAGGTCTACATGCTCGATGCGCTCAGACTCTTCCTGTCGAAACTTTATGACGTCTACGAGCCCATCGACGCAGCGACCGTCTCCTTCATGCTGACGAACGGCGCGGTGATGATCATCTCCCGCTTCTTCACGAACAAACCCATGGGCGTGACGAAGCAGAAGCTGCTCGACGAGATGACGGATCTCTATGCCGGCTATTTCGAAAGCAAGGCGCGGACGTCGCAGCCGCTCACCACCAGCGCTCGGGCTTAGCCCGGAAGCCGGCGGCCTTCTCGATCGCCGCGGCCACCGAGAACAGCGTCCCCTCGTCCAGCGGCCGGCCCAGCACCTGCAGTCCGAGCGGCAGTCCCTGCGCGTCCAGACCCGCCGGCACGCTGATGCCCGGCAGCCCCGCCAGGTTGGCGGTCACCGTGAAGACGTCGTTCAGGTACATGGCGATGGGGTCCGACACCCGGTCGCCCAGCGCGAACGCGGCCGACGGCGCGGTCGGCGTCAGCAGGGCGTCGCACTTTTCCCACGCCTGCTCGAAGTCGTCGGCGATCCGGCGGCGCACCTTCTGGGCCTTCAGGTAGTAGGCGTCGTAGTAGCCGGCGCTCAGCACATAGGTGCCGATCAGGATGCGGCGCTGGACCTCCGGCCCGAAGCCCTCGGCGCGGGTGTTCTCGTAGACCTCGGTGAGGTTGTTCCCCTTGGCGCGGTGGCCGTAGCGCATGCCGTCGTAGCGGGCGAGGTTCGATGAGGCCTCCGCGGGCGCGACGATGTAATAGGCCGGCAGCGCGTACTTGGTGTGCGGCAGCGACACCTCGACGATCTCGCAGCCCGCCTCCTTCAGCCAGGCGATGCCCTGTTGCCAGAGCGCCTCGATCTCGGCCGGCATGCCGTCGACGCGGTACTCCTTCGGAACGCCGATCCGCAGGCCTTTCAGCGACTTGCCGACGAAAGTTGAGAAGTCCGGCGTCTCCACCGGCAGGCTGGTCGAGTCCTTCGGATCGTGCCCGGCCATCGAGGTCAGCAGGATGGCCGCGTCCTCGACCGTCTTGGCGATCGGCCCCGCCTGATCGAGCGAGCTCGCGAACGCCACGATCCCCCACCGCGAGCATCGCCCGTAGGTCGGCTTGATCCCCACCGTGCCGGTGAAGGCCGCCGGCTGGCGGATCGAGCCGCCGGTGTCGGTCGCCGTTGCGCCCAGGCACAGGTCCGCCGCCACGGCCGAGGCCGAGCCGCCCGACGAGCCGCCCGGCGTCAGCGACTGGTTGCCGCCCTGCACCCTCCACGGGTTCACCACCGGCCCGAACGCCGAGGTCTCGTTGGACGAGCCCATGGCGAACTCGTCCATGTTCAGCTTGCCCAGCATCACCGCCCCGTCCCGGAACAGGTTGGCGGTGACCGTGGACTCATAGGTCGGGACGAAAGGCTTGAGGATGTTCGAGCAGGCCGTCGAGCGCACGCCCTCGGTGCAGAACAGGTCCTTGATCCCCAGCGGCACGCCTTCCAGCGGCCCGGCGTTCCCGTTCGCCAGCCTGGCGTCGGATTCCAGCGCCATGCTCAGCGCCTTCTCCGGCGTCTCCAGCACGAAGGCGTT
>CAMLKO010000113.1 GCA_946480495.1 uncultured Caulobacteraceae bacterium | reverse complement strand
ACGGGCTTGGGCGCGGCCTTCTGACTGGAGCTGGTGGACGAGCCGTGGTGCGACAGCTGCACGGGCTCGTCCTTCTTGACCACGGGCGCAGGCGCCGGCGCGGCGACCTCGGGCGCGGGCGGCGGCGGAACGGGTTCGACCGCTGCGGCGGTCGTGACAGGCGCGGGCGCCGGGGTCTCCACCGGCTGGGGCGGCGTGGCGGCGGCTGCCGCAGCAGCGGCGGCGGCCTCCTCTTCCTTCTTCTTCGCCTCGGCGCGGTGGCGCAGCCAGAGCGCGGTGCCGACCGCGACGACGCCGGCGGCTACGGCCGCGTCGCGGGCGGTGTGGTCGGTCTTCACCGCCGGCGCGGGCGAGGTCTCGACCGGCGTGCCGTCGGCCTTCACCTGCGCGGCGGCGGGCGTGACGGCGAGCGCGAGACAGACGAGCGCGGCTGTGAAGCGGGAACAGGGTGCTGGCGACATCGCGGCGCCTCCGTTTCGGCCGGGAGGCAGCCTTCGTTCAACCTCACCCCCCGCCGGGGATCATAGGCCAGAACGAGCAGCGCCGTAAGAGCGCCTGAAGGCGGCGGGCGGCAGGCCGAAACGGTCGCGGAAACGGCGGGTGAACTCCGACAGGTCGCCGAACCCCACCTCCAGCGCGATCTCGAGCACGCCGTCCTGGGTGTCGAGCAGCCGCCGGGCCGCGGCGTCCAGCCGGTTGCGCAGGATGTAGTTGTAGGGCGTGACGCCCAGCCCCTCGCGAAAGGCGGTGGTGAAGCGCCGCTGCGACAGGCCGACCTCCCTGGCCAGCGAGGCGACGGTCAGCGGCTCGGCGTAGCGGGCCTCGATGATGCGGGCGGCGGCCGAGGCGCGGGCCGTCTCGCGGGCGTCGGCGGGGCGGGTCGCGGCGTCCTGATCGAGCGCCAGCGCCGTCGCCGCAACCTCCAGCGCCAGGCCTTCGTAGTCTTCCGTGCCCCTAACGGCGGCGAACAGCGGCAGCAGGGCCTCGACGGGCGGGATGGCGGCGGCTGCGAAGGTCGCGCGCCTGGCGCCGCTCAGCGAACCCGCCACCTGCTCCACCAGCTCCGGCGACAGGTGGAAGGCGATGCAGCGGTCCCCGGCCGCATGGTCGTGGCCGCACTGGAAGCAGGCGCCGGCGTTGCCGAGCAGCAGGGCGCCCGGCGCCAGCAGCGCCCGGCCCCGGTCGGTGCGGTAGGTGAAGGTCCCGCCGACGACCGCGGCGATCGACACCCAGCCGTGCCGTTCCTCATAGGGCGCGTCGTCCGGCCCGGCGCGGCAGACCACGTCGTCGACCCGCCAGCCCTCGCCCTCGGCCAGGGTGCGCGCGGTCGTCAGCGGTTCGGCCTTCGGCGACGGCATGGGCGAAGGATAGCCGTTTTCCCCAAGTTTTTCGCCCGGCCGGGGTGGAATGCTGGCGGCCGATCGCAAGCAGGAGGACCCATGGCCTCGATCAGTCTCGAAAAGACCCTCGCCGCCGGCGCCGACGAGGCCTGGGCGGTGCTGAGCCGCACGGACCGCGCCCAGGACGCCTTTCCCGGCGTGCTGACGGGCTGCGAACAGGACGGCGACCTGCGCACCGTCACCTTCGCCAACGGCGCGGCGGTGAAGGAGCGGATCGTCGACGTCGACCCCGCCCGGCGGCGGATCGCCTATGGCGTGGTGGAGGGCCGCTTCCTCCACCACAGCGCGACGATGCAGATCCTCGAGGACGGCGAGGGCGCCAGCCGCTTCGTCTGGACCAGCGACTTCCTGCCCGCGGAAGCCGCCGCCATGGTCGGGCCGTTGATGGAGCAGGGCGCCGAGGCGTTCCGGCGAACGGTCGAGGCGGGGAAATGAGCGGGCCGGCCTTCGAGGCCTATTTCGACTCCTCGCCCCCGGAGAGCCTGGCTCGCAGGGCGGAAGTGGTGCGCTAGGGCTTTGCTGGCGCAGGCGCCGGCGCGAGGTTGAACGCGACCGGCAGCCTGATGCGTACGCCGTCCACCGGGCCGCCGCCGTCGGTCCAGGGGTTCATCTGCATGACGGAGGCGACCTGAACGGCGGCTTCCGCGAAGCCGAGTCCGTCAGGCGCGGCGCCGGAAGGCTTGCAGTCCACGAGATGGCCGTCCGCCGAGATGGCGCAGTCGGCAAAGCCCTTGCCGCTCTTCACCCCGGCGTCCGCGGCCTTGGCCGGGTAGATGGCCTGCACCTTGGCGGGGTCGAGCTGGGTGATCCACCTGGGTTGCAGAATGGCGCGGGGTGTCTGGAACGACGGGTTGGTGAACTGAACCGCGAGGTTCACATGCGCCTTGGACACCCGATCGGCTGCGTCCGGGCTCATCCGAAGCCGGAACCTGGACGCGAGCACCGTTCGGGCCGCCTTGCCGAAGCCCTGGCCGCGCGGCATCTCCGTCAGCACCTCGCAGCGGCGAAGCGTCCCTTCGCGAGTGAAGCCGCAGCGCATCGAGACGTGGCCTGACTCGCCCTTTGCTTTCTCAGGCCAGGCGGCGGCCATGTCTTCAAAGGTCGGCGCGCTGGCCCAGATCGGATCCTGAAGGAACGCAACGCTTTCGACCTCGAGCGGACTCGCCGGTCCGGCGGTCTTGAAGTTGATGGGAATGCGAACCGTCGAGCGGACCGGCTTGCCGTCTTTTACGCCCGGCTTCATCGCGAAGCTCGGAGCCAGAAGCAAAGCTGCCGCGCCGAAGCCCTCCCCAGATGGACTCTCCGAGATAACCTTGCACGCCTCGAGCGTGCCTTGCGGGGCGATTTCGCAGGCGATCACGACGCGTCCGTCGCGACCCTTGAGCAGGGCGTCTCGCGGCCAGACAGCCTGAAACTCGTCAGGCCTGGGACGCCTGACCCAGTTAGGCTCCACGTCAAACTTGCTATCCGGCGCTTCTTCAGCCGCCGCCGCTGTCACTGTCAGCGCCAGCAGCGCTCCAAACAGAATGCGCATGCCTCACCCCCACACACGCGACCAGTCTGGTAGAGTGTGGGGGCAAATGCAACGAGGGCGGCTGGCGAGCTGCTAGTGCCCCGTGCCGTCGCTGGCCTTGTCGACGACTGCGCCGACGCCGGCGCCGACGGCGGCGCCTACGGGGCCGGCGACGACCGCGCCGGCGATGGCGCCCGTGGCGGCGCGTTGTTCCATGTTGTGACCGCAGGCCGCGAGCGAAACGGTTAATGCGGCGAGGGCGAACAGGCGAAGCGGTTTCATGGTCTTCTTATCCTTCAGGCCCGACTACGAATCTAAACGGCGCCATTCCCCGTCAGTTCCTGCGTGTCGAGCCGCGGAAGATCATAGAACAAGCACGGCCATATAAGTCGTTAAACACAAGGGTTTGTTCGATTAATCACAACGCCGCCCGCTGCTTTCCTTGCTAAAAATTTCTTAACACGCTTGCGAATCGCGCCCTTGGCTGCCATAAGCCGGCTAGATTGAACGACCTTGGCCACTCGTGAACCGGCCGGGGTCTCGCTTTCAGGGGCCTGCGTGAGGCGGTTCCTGGGCGATTTGAGTCGGGGAGCCGAGGGGCTCTCGCCGCATAGGGCACGATCATTTTGTTTGGTAACGCTCAGACGCGCGGGAACGCGCGCGCGCTGTTCAGCGCTGCTTTGACCGGGTCGGCCGTGGGCCTGATCCTGGCCGGCGCCTATTTCAGCGGAAGTTTCACCCAGAGCCGGCAGGCGCAGGAAGCCGCGACTTCGGTCGGCGCCGCCGTCCAGCCTGCGGATTCGTCGAATCTCGCGACCGCCGTGAACACCGCGGGCGCGAACTCCAGCCAGATCCTCAAGGCGAGCCTGGCGGGGCCGGCCGCGCGGCCGTTCCGCTATGCCGCCGCCCGCACCGCCACCGATCTCGATTGCCTGACCGAGGCCGTCTATTACGAGGCCCGCGGCGAAGGCCCGGCCGGCGAGGCCGCCGTGGCCCAGGTCGTGCTCAACCGGGTGCGCCACCCGGCCTTCCCGAAAACCATCTGCGGGGTGGTCTTCCAGGGCTGCCAGTTCAGTTTCACCTGCAACGGCGCCATGGCCCGCCACCGCGAGCCCGCCGCCTGGCGCGAGGCCCATCGCATCGCCCAGCGGGCGCTGGCCGGCGCGGTGGTCGCCAACATCGGCAACGCCACCCACTTCCACACGCTTGGCGTGAGCCCCAACTGGGGTTCGAACCTGCTGCGCGTGGCGCAGGTGGGCTACCACGTCTTCTACCGCATGGGCGGCCGCGCCGGCCGTCCGGGGGCGTTCACGGCGACGCCCGAGCCTTCCGACGACCTGAACGCGGCGGTCGCCGCCGAGAACGCGCCGGTGCTGGCCAGCATCGCGCCGACGCCCGCTGCGGCGCTGGCGCAGGCGGTGTTCACCAGCTCCCCCGTCGCGCCGAAGCTGCAACTGGTCGATCCGGCCACGACGGCGCTGACCAAGCCCACGCAGCCGGCCGCGCCCGCTCCGGCGGCGGTCAGCCCCGCGTCCACGGCGCAAGCGGCCGAGCCGGCGGCGACGAAGCTCGAGGTTTCTACCTCTGGCCGGCCAGCACAGCCGACCGCTGCAGCTGTTTCCTGACGGAGCCGGGCATGAACCGGGTGGCGAAGCGCATGCGTTTCGCCTGCTTGCCGACGGTGTAGTGCAGCTCCTTGCCGTGGGCGGCGTCCCAGACCACCTGGGCCGCATCCTCGACCGGATAGACCTCCAGCCCGTCGCGGCGCAGCGTGTCGCTCATCTTCTCGTTTGAGCCCTGCGCGCCGGCGTCGAGGATCGGCGTTTCGATGAACCACGGCATGATGCAGCGGACCGAGACGCCGTGGCGGGCGAACTCGATGTCGAGCGCTTCGGACAGCCCCTTCACCGCGAACTTGGTGGCCGAATAGACGGCGAGCTTGGGCGCGCCGTAGAGGCCGGCGCAGGAGGCGATGTTGATCAGCCGTCCGCCCGTGGCCTTCAGCGGCTCGAGGCCCGCGCGGGCGCCGTTCAGGACGCCTTTGAGGTTGATGTCGACCATCCGGTCTTCCTCGGCGACCGAGACCTCCTCGAAGT
>CAMLKO010000112.1 GCA_946480495.1 uncultured Caulobacteraceae bacterium | reverse complement strand
ACCTGGCGGAAACCCCAGTCGAGGTCGGCCGGGCCCAGCTCGCGCGCGTGCTGGCGCAGCGCCAGGTGGTCGATCCAGTGGCTGGAGACGATCCAGACGTTGGCCAGCAGCGGCTCCAGCATCTCCGGCTCGAAGGTCAGCAGGCCCGCGTCCACCACCTGCTTGAGCACGCGGCGTGAGGCGTCTTCGGCGTCGGTGATCATCACCGCCGCGCGCTCGCGCAGGCCAGGCGCCATTTCGAACAACGCGGAGATATCCCGCTGTACGAAGCGATAGCGCCAGGCGGTGGCGAACCAGCCGCGCAGGTAGCCGATGTACTCCGACGGGTCGGTCGGGTTCTTCAGGTCGCCGGCGGCGGTCACGCGGATCTCGGCCTCGAAGGCGTCGAAGAGCGCGGTGACCAGCTGCTCCTTCTTCTGGAAGTAGTAGTAGAGGTTGCCCTCGTTGATCCCGACCGTGCGCGCGATCTCGGCCGTCGTGACGTTGGAGACGCCACGCACGTTGAACAGCTCCAGCGAGCTTTCCAGGACCCGATCGCGTGTCTTCGGAGCGGCCAACCGCCTGCCTCACATTGCCTATTGCGTTCCTAAGGTAAACACCTTAGATCGACGCCGTCTAAGGTGCAAGCCTTAGAAAGCCATATGGGGATCGCGACGTGGGATTCGATGTCAAAGGCGGTGTAGCCGTTGTCACAGGGGCCGCGAGCGGCATCGGCGCGGAGCTGGCGCGCCAGCTGGCCGCCAGGGGCTGCGACCTCGCGCTCGCCGACCGCAACGCCGAACAGCTCGCCACCGTCGCCGCCGAGGCCCGCGCGAAGGGCGTGAAGGTTACCGAGCATGTGCTGGACGTCGCCGACCGCAAGGCGCTGGCCGCCCTCCCCGACGCCATTCTGGCCGAGCATGGGCGCGTCACCCTGCTGATCAACAACGCCGGCGTCGCGCTGATGGGCCGGTTCGACCAGATCCCGCTGGCCGACTTCGAATGGCTGATGGACATCAACTTCTGGGCGCCGGTGCGGCTGACCCACGCCTTCCTGCCGACGCTGCTGAAGCAGCCGAAGGCGCACATCGTGAACATCTCCAGCGTCTTTGGCCTGCTGGCCCCTCCCGGACAGGCGCCCTACGTGGCCAGCAAGTTCGGCGTGCGCGGCTTCTCGGAATCCCTGCGCCACGAGCTCGACGGCACGCGGGTCAAGCTGACCGTGGTCCACCCCGGCGGCATCAAGACGGCCATCGCCGCCAACGCCCGCGTCCCCGCCAGCATCGATCCGGCGCTGGCCAAGGAGGCGACGGAGAAGTTCGCCTCCATGTTCCTGACCTCGGCCAAGACCGCCGCCGCCACCATCCTGCGCGGCGTGGACCGCCAGGCGCCGCGCGTGCTGATCGGCCCGGACGCGCGCTTCATCGACGTCGTCCAGCGCCTCGCGCCCGCCCGCTACTGGTCCCTGATGAAGGGCGGCATGGGCAACATGAAGAAGTTCATCGGCACGCCGGGAGAGGCCTGATCATGGACGCCGTCGTCGCCAAGCCGCGTAGGAAGACCGCCGCCACGAAGGCCGCCACGGCCGATGTCGATGTGCTGATCGTCGGCGCGGGCTTTTCGGGCCTGGGCCTCGGCGCGCGGCTGAAGGAGGCCCGCCGCAACAGCTTCCTGATCATCGAGAAGGCCGACGAGGTCGGCGGCACCTGGCGCGACAACACCTATCCGGGCTGCGCCTGCGATATCCCCTCGCACCTCTACTCGCTGTCCTACGAGCCGAAGGCCGACTGGAGCCGGCTCTATCCGCCGCAACCCGAGCTGCTCGACTACCTGAAGGGCGTGGCCAAGAAGCACGGTCTCTATGACCATCTGCGCCTGAAGACCCGCATGGAAAACGCCGAGTGGGACGAGGCGGCCGGCCTGTGGCGCGTCACCACCGACGCCGGCGACACGATCTCCGCCCACGTGCTGGTCAGCGGCATCGGGGCCCTGCACATCCCGCAGATCCCGCACCTGAAGGGCATCGAGCGCTTCAAGGGCGCGGCCTTCCACTCCGCCCAGTGGCGCCACGACGTCGACCTGACCGGCAAGAACGTCGCCGTCATCGGCACCGGCGCCTCCGCCATCCAGTTCGTGCCGCAGATCGCGCCGAAGGTGGGCAAGCTGACCCTCTTCCAGCGCACGCCGCCCTGGGTGCTGCCGAAGATCGACGGGCCGATCGGACCGGTCCAGCAGTTCCTGTTCAAGCACCTGCCGGGTTACCGGAAGGCGTTCCGCGCCCTGATCTACTGGATCAACGAGGCGCGCGCGCTGGCGCTGGTCAACAACAGCAAGGCGATCCGCATCGGCGAACAGGTCGCCAAACGCCATATCGCCAAGGCCATCAAGGACCCCGAGCTGCGCGCCAAGGTCACGCCGGACTACCGCATGGGCTGCAAGCGCGTGCTGCTGGCCAACGACTATTATCCGGCGCTGGCCCGGCCGAACGTCGAGGTCGCGACCGACGGGATCGCCGAGGTGCGCGCCCACTCCATCGTCGGCAATGACGGCGTGGAGCGGCCGGTCGACGCCATCATCTACGGCACCGGCTTCGACGTGACGGATTCGCTGAGCCGCCTGCCGATCAAGGGCCGGGGCGGCGTGATGATCAAGGACGCCTGGAAGGACGGGGTGCGCGGCTACTACGGCATCACCGTCTCGGGTTTCCCCAACTTCTTCATGCTGCTGGGGCCGAACACGGGACTCGGCCACAACTCGCAGATCGTCATGATCGAGGGGCAGATCAATTACGTGCTGAGCGCCCTTGCGAAGATGAAGGCGAAGAAGCTCCGCGCGCTCGACCTGAAGCCCCAGGTCCTCGACGCCCACGACCGCGCGGTGCAGGAAAAGCTGCAGGCCTCGGTCTGGCAGAAGGGCGGCTGCGTCAGCTGGTACCAGGACGCCAAGGGCCGCAACGTGACGCTCTGGCCCGGCTTCACCTTCGATTACGTGGCGAAAACCCGCGACGTGAAGCTGGACGAGTACGAGGCGGCCTGACCGCCTCTACTGCACCCGCTCCACCGTAAACCCGCGCGCCTTGAGCAGCGCCGGCAGGCCGTCCTTGCCGATCATGTGCAGGGCGCCGACGTTGACCAGTTCGACGCCGTTGCCACGCATCTCGACGGTCAGGGCGCGGGCCCAGGCTTCGTTACGGTCCTTCAGCAGCACGTTGTAGAGCTGCGGCCGGTTGCGGCGCATGTCGTCGACCAGCCACTTGGCCATCAGGTCGAGGTTCCCCTCCTCCCAGGCCTGCTGCAGCGTGCGGCCGTCGTGGGCCGGCTTGACCTGATCGTCGATGACGTCCTCGAGGTACTGGACCTCCACGTCCTGCGGCAGCTCGGCCAGCATCCGCATCTGGTCTTCCATGGTCTCGAAGTCGCGGACCTGCTTGGTCGAGCCGTGCGCCTGGTCGGTGATCGACGCGTCGGCGCCCTTCTGCATCGAATAGCCCCGGTTCAGCAGGGGCTGCACCGTCAGCATCATCGCCGCCGCCCAGGGCCGCATCGAGTCCACCGCCGACAGCGGGATGCGCTCGCGCGCCAGCAACGGCGTCAGGCGCCGCATCGTCCGGTCGCTGAGCTTTTCGGTGAGCGGGCGGGCCGGGTCGACCCCGTAGCGGCTCATCAGCGCCCTCGCGTGCGCCGGGTCGCCGACGTCGGCCTCGAACCACAGCGTGCCGGCCTGCGCATAGACGTCCTCGAACAGCGGCGTGCGCCAGCTGGCGTCGCCGTCGTTGAGCATATGCAGCGTGCCGAAGAGATAGATCTCGGAGTCCGCGTCGCGGACCACCCACATAGCCGGTTTCGCGGCCGCCGCGCCCGACAGCGCGCACCAGAACACGGCCGCCATCGCGACCAGACCACACATGGCGCGCCCCCCGGCGCCCAGACGCTGTTTCACTTGCCGTTCCCCGACTTACGGCAGCTCCGGCCCGTTCCGAAGCTCAGCGCCAGGCGCTGAAGTGCTTTGATAGCTTGAGGCCCTGGGACTGGTAATGCGACCCGCTGTCACCGTAGAGCCGGCTCGGCCGCTCGCTCAGGCGCTCGTAGACGAGCCGCGCCACCGTCTGGCCGTCCTCCAGCAGGAAGGGCGTCTCGTGGCTGCGGACCTCCAGCACGCCGCGCGAACCCTGCCCGTGCGCCTCGGGCGTGCCGAAGCCGGGGTCGAAGAAGCCCGCGTAGTGGACCCGGAACTCGCCGACGGACGGATCGATCGGCGTCATCTCGGCCGCCTCATCGGCCGCGATCTCGATGCTCTCTTTCGAGGCCAGGATGTAGAACTCGCCCGGATCGAGCACGAGTTCGCCGTGGCGGGCGCTCAGCGGCTCCCAGTAGTCGCGCGGATCGTGCGCGCCGACCTTGTCGAGGTCGATGATCCCCGCGTGGCGCCGCGCCCGGAAGCCGACGATCTCCAGCGTCAGGTCGACGCCGACGCTGGTCGTGCGCGTCGGGTTGGCCTTGCCGCGCCGCATGCGCAGCTGGTTCAGCCGCGTCCCCGCCCGCGCCAGAACCGAGAAGGTCTGCGGCGCGATCTCCAGGAACAGCTTGCCGGCGTAGCCCTCCGGCACGTCGTCGAACGTCCCGCCGGTTTCGGTGAGTAGCCGCACGAAGACGTCGACCCGGCCCGTCGAGCTCTTGGGGTTGGCCCGCGCCGACACGCCCGCCGGCAGCGCCAGCCGCTCCTGCACCTCGGCGATGTAGACGCAGCCCTTCTCGAACACCGCGCCGCGCGTCAGGTCGAGTTCATGCATCGACACGCGGTCGAGCCGCTGCGCCACGCCCTGCCCGGCGCCGGGCAGGAAGGACGCCCGCACGCGCCAGGCCTTTTCGCCCAGCCGCAGGTCGAGGCTCGACGGCTGCACCTGATCGCTGGCCCACGCCGTCGCGCTCGCGATCGCGCCGTCGGCGATCAGCGCCTCGATGGACTGGCAGGGCAAAATGCCGGGAGACGTCATGGCCGCCGACACTCGCGGGCAAGCTTGAGTCTGGCAAGG
>CAMLKO010000111.1 GCA_946480495.1 uncultured Caulobacteraceae bacterium | reverse complement strand
TCGGTGAAGTAGGGCCGCAGGTAGGCGACGGCCCAGTACTCAGGGTCGATCAGGTAAGCCAGGTCGGTCGGCATGAAGCGGTTGGGAACCACCTCAAGGTTGCCGAAGTCGGACACGTAGATGTCCGCCGCGCCGATGATGACGCCCGGCTTGGCGCCCGCCACGTTGAAGCGGGTATCGGCGATACCGACGAAGGCCGAGGTTTCCTGCTTCTTGGCCGGAGAGACCATCAGCATGGAAGCGTCGCCGCCGGCGTTATAGACCGCCAGCATCCCCGCCTTGAGCAGGGTTTCCGACCATGCCCGGTTGGTCCCGTCCGTCCGTGTGCCGGAGGGAATGCCCCCCGACTGGGTGTAGGCCGTGCCCGACGTGCCGTTGTCGTCGTTGGTGGTCAGCCAGGTATCCAGCGCGGCGGTCTGGCGGGCCGTGGTGGAGTTGCCCGCCACACCGTACTGAACGCCGGTGAGGATGGCTTCCATGTCCCGCTTGATCTCCTTGCCGGCCTTGGCGGTCTGGTAGGCGATTTCGGACTTGCGCCCCGCCTTTTTGACCGCTTCGAGCGTGCCGGAGATCACGATCACCTTCTTGGAGATCTGGGTGTAGTTCTTGGCCCGCGCCGTGGCGGTAAGCGCCGTGGCGTCCGTGTCGTCGCCTTCGATGTGGGCGTTGGACGTGGAGGCCGCAGCCAGTGCATCGGTCTGCCACTCGAAGGTCGTCTGGTCGGCCGTGGTGCGGCCGATGTTCGACATGAACGGGGTATCGGTCGGAGAGATGTTGTAGATCACGTCCGACAGGTCTTCACGAATGCCAACGGCATCGTACTTGTCAAAGGTGTTGGTAGGCTGCGTCATAGCAGTGTTCCGATCTTAAAGGATGTGCATGAGGGCTTCGGCGGCGTCCTGGACGCGGCCGGTCTTGGCGAGACGTTGCTTTGCACGGGTGGCGTCGGAGACCTTGGAAACCGTTGCCTTGGCGCCCGGCTTGGCGGTTTTGGCCGCTTCCACCTTGGCTTGAACGGCGGGCTTTTTTTGCTGGAGCGCGTCCCACTTGGCGGCCTTGAGCAAGGTCACGACCAGACGGTGATCGCTGATGGCGCCAAGTTCTTCCGGGGCTAGCCCGTGCTTGGAGCCGTAGGCGGTGATCAGGTCCGTGTCGCTCTTGGCCTTGGCCGGGTCTTTCCAGTCGGGCAGTGCATCCAGCAACTTCACCTGCTCGGCCTTCAGGTGATCGGCCTGGGCCTTGGCGTTTTCGGCGGATTTCTCCGCTTCGACGCGTTGGCGTTCGGCTTGAACCTGTGAGAGCTGGTGTTGCCGGGCCTGCCGGTCGGCCATGCGGGCGGCGTATTCGCCGGGGTCCGTATAGCGCAATTCCGTCAGGTCTTCGTTGTCCTGCGTGACGCCTGAGAGGTATTCCTCCAGCCGTTGCAGGGCGGTTCCGTAGCTTTCCCGTGCGTGCGCGGCAGTCGATTTCTCTGCGTCGAGGGCCTTTCGGTCCTCGGCCAGGGCCATCGTCTTTCGCGTGTAGTCCTGCTCGCGATGGAAGCCGCGCTTTAGCTCGTGCAGGGTAACTTCGATCTCTTCCTCGCCCACCTTGACGGGGACAAGGGTCTGATCGTCCAGCTCCTGCCGTTCGCTGTCGTCTTCGGCCTCTTCGGTTTCGGACTCGGCGTCGTCAGCGGTTTCATCCGCCTCCTCAGCCGTTTCGGAAGCTTGCGCCTCCTGCGTCTCGCCGGCCTCGCTGTCTCCGGTGTCGGATAGCAGTCCTGCGATACGTTCAGCCGCCGACTCTACAGTCAGGGCTTCGCTGCCGGTGTCTTGCGACGTGCCGGTGTCGGTCATGTTGTGCTCTTGGGGTTGCGCCGCTGCTCTAGGGCGTGGCGGCTTGGTCTAACGCTGCTTTTTGCGGCGCTTGAACTCGTAGTCGGCTTGCTGGGCGACCGCCTGGAGCCGCGCCTTCAGCGCGCGCAGGCTGCGTAGCTCATAGAACAGTCTTTCCCGGCGTTTTCCGGCCCATGGGCGCGACTCGGCCCATTGGCGGACCAGGTCGGCCTCGACCTCGCCAAAGCAGGCCAGCGCCTCCTCAGAGGTCAGGATGGCGTTGGCCCCCTGCCCGCGCCGCTGAAGGTCGCGGTATTCGTCGTCGGTCATTTGCGGCCCGGCTTGCGGCGGACTTCAGAGCGCTTGACGCGGGCGTGGATAACCCGCTGGGCGCCGTCCAGCGTCACCGTGATCATGTCCGCGCCGACTTGGGCGACCGTGGCCTCGACCAGCACCTTTTCACCTACATTCATCCGGGTTCTCCACCCACCTGCACATCGCCGATGTCGGCCGACTGCTCGGCGAGCCTTGCGGAATGGTCTGCTTGGCGCTGCTTGAGGGCCAGTTCGGCAACCAGAATGCGCTCTTTCATCGCCAGCTCTGCCGCCGAAATGCGCTCCTTGAGGTCCAGCTCGGCGGCGGCAGTTTCGCGCTTTAGGCGTATTTCCTCAGCGATTTGCATCCGCTGCGTTTGAGCCTGCTCGGCAGCCTTCTCGCGTTCATGCTGGAGACGCTGAGCGTCCATCTGCACACCGGCCTGCGCCTTCTGGCCTTCCAGCTGCAACTTGCCCTGCACCTCAACCATCTTCGGGTCGGGCGGCGGGCCTTGCTGGGCCTTGGCCACCGCCTCCCGCTTGGCCTCTTCGCTCTCAGGATCGCGGAAGAACAGGCTGGGGTTCTTGAACCCGCCGGTCTCGACGGTCTTGCTGAGGGTGTCGAAATAGTTTTTCAGCGTGACGTGCGGCATACCCAGCTCAAGGGCCGATTCCTGCTTGGCCAGGATCATCGTCAGCATCGCCATCTTCTGCTGATCGGAGCCGCCGCCAAGGGCGACGTTCGGCGTCACATCCATGTCGGTGCGCCACTTGCGGGGGTCGATGTCCACCCACTTGTTGCGCAGCTTGACGGTGCGGGCCTTCTGCTGGTTCGAAGCCACCAGCCCGGAGATGCCGCGAAACAGTCGCCGCATACCCGAGGCCATGACGCGGGCGATAAGCTCGATGCGCTCCTGCGACCTCGTGAACTGACCCTCAGCCGCCGTCGCCGTGGTATTCTGCAAGGCTTCGGCGTCAAGGCCCTGAGAGACCTTGGACAGGCCCGTGCGGTTCTCCCTGACCTCATCGGCATAGGAGACCCACGAAAGCGCCTGCTCGCTCACCGGCGAGGTTACAAGGGCTTCGACCTGACTGACATCGCGCGCCCGGATGACCGCGCCGACCTCGTTGTTCAGCACGTCGTCCATGTTCACGTCGCCACCGGTTCCGACGACGATGCGGGGGAAGATGGTTGACGACAGGCTGTCCAGCCCCGAACGGGTCAGGGCCGTCTTGAGCTTCTGGAGGTCGATCACCTTGTCGGCCATCGACTCCCCGAAGAAGGTATGGGGCTCGGGGTCGCAGTGGAAGTCGGCGAACGGCCGCTCGTCCACCATCTCGTTGTGAACCACCTCGTTGCCGATGCGGCAGAACTTCCTTAGTTCCGCTATGCCGTCGTCGTCGTAGTCGGCGAGGATATAACCTTCGACGTAACGGACGGTGCGGGTGGACTTGTCGGCCGATGGGCCTTCGGCGAACCGGCTTCTGGTCCACGGCGTCCGCGCCAGCCGCTCGTCGGACGAGGTGAGATCGTCTTCCTCGCCCATTTCGTTTTCGACCATCTTCCGGTCGTAGCCCATGGCCACCAACTCGGAGACGGTGAGGTCTCTGCGGTGAGCGACAAAGCGGGCCGTGTCCAGGCTGACCGCATCGCGGCAGATCAGGAACTCTTCGGGCGGTACGGCGGCGATAGCCACCCGGTCGCGCTTGCGCTTCAGCTTGAGGGTGACGTTGAGCTGCTGCGTCGGCTGGCCCATCTCGTCGGGCGGGCCTTCGATCTCCTCCTTGTCGGTGATCTCGTATTCGAGCGAGGCTGAGATGTCTTCAAGCAGCTTGGTCAGGCCGTCCATGTCGAGGCCGGTGTAGCGGCGGGTGGTGACCTCGACACTGTCGTCCCACCAGTATTTGACGATCCCGACCTTTTCCCTCAGCGCGTTCTTGCAGACGGCCAGGACGATCTCAAATCCCGGGTTGTCGCGCATGACGATGTAGTTGACGTAATCGGTCTGCTGTTCGGCGACCTCTTCGTCCTCCTCGCTTTCCGGAACGAACTCGACGACGTTCTCACCGCCGCACATCATCCGGACGAGGCTGGGCAGGATGGCGTTTACCGTGTCGGCCACGTCGCGGCTGACGATCTGGGACCTTCCGGCCTCTTCGTTACCCAGCGGGTCACCACGGTAATAGCGCATCGCTTCGGCCCTGAGCGGGCCGATGTCGCTGTCGATGAACGAGACGGCGGCGGAAATCTCGGAATCGACGATGCCCTTGAAGGTCTCGTCATCCATGCCCGTGTCATCGCCGTAGTTCATGGCGAGTTCGGGCGGGAACTCGGCTTGCTGCTCAAGGGCGGCGTTCTTCATACGATACCCTTGATGTTGCGCTTCAGCGGGCCGGCGGATTTCAGTTCTTCGCGGAAGGTCAGGCCCAGCATCCGCAGCGCGTCGGCGCCGTGGCTCGACCAGTCGTGGTAGGGCCGGTCCTGGAAGGACTTGCGCTTGTCGTCCCACTGCTTGCGGTAGTTGCGCAGGCATTCGAGCCCGTGCGCGCAGCCCTTGGCGTCGAACCACATCCTTGGAAATAGAACGCGGGTGGCGTTGATGCCGTCTTCCACCGCCAGGCGTGGCGCGATCTCCACCTTGGGTCCAAGGATGCCTTCGATGACGACGCGGCGGGTTATGGCCGAGGTCAGCTCACGGACTTCGGCGTCATGCGGCAGGACGTGCTTTTCATAGGCGTAGGGCTTGGCGAGGATGTCCTTGGCGACCTGCGTCAGCGCCGTGTCCGTCCACTCCTCGTAGCCGATCAGCCGTATCTCGCGGTTGACGATCTGGACAAACCACACCGCCGTCGCATCGTCTAGGCCAAGGTCCCAGTAGGTGCGAACCGAGGTCGCCGCGTCATGC
>CAMLKO010000110.1 GCA_946480495.1 uncultured Caulobacteraceae bacterium | reverse complement strand
CTTAGTCCTC
Source organism: uncultured Caulobacteraceae bacterium (assembly GCA_946480495.1). Next base: position 5,040 of record CAMLKO010000110.1, on the reverse strand, counting down.
CGCCGTCGCCTCGGCGATCTTCGGCGGGGCGCGCATCAGGAAGGCCGGCACGTCATTGCCGAAGCCGACCACGCGGCGGTCGTCGTCGTCGCGCGGCTGGGGCGTAGCGACTCCGCGGACCGGGCGGACCGGTTCTTCGCGGCGGGCAGGGCGTTCTTCGCGCTCGACCGGCGCGGCTTCCACCGTCTCAACGGCTTCCGGCGCTTCGGCGCGAGGCTCGTCACGGCGTCCACGGCCGCGGCCGCCGCGTGAGCGGCGAGGGCGGTCGGAGCGTTCGGCATGGCCGTTGGTCGCGACGGGTTCGAGTTCCGGCTCGGCCTGGGCGATGACGGGGGCGGCTTCCACCGCTTCCACCGCCTGGGCCGGTTCCATCGAGGCGCGTTCGCCGTGGTCCCTGCGGGGGCGTTCGCGGTCGCGGTCACGATCGCGTCCGCCGCGCTCACGGCCCCGGCCGCGTTCGCGGTCGCGGACTTCGCGCGGGCGGTCGTCCTTGGCCAGCGACCAGTCGAGGTCGAGGGTGATTTCTTCCGGCTGCTGGCCGATCAGCTTGAGGACCTTGTCGAGGTTTTTCGCGTCGGCCGGCGTGATGATCATGAAGGTCTGGCCGGACTTGCCCGCGCGGCCGGTGCGCCCGATGCGGTGGACGTAGTCGTCGGCGTGGTGGGGGACGTCGTAGTTGAAGACGTGGCTGACGTCGGGAATGTCCAGCCCGCGCGCGGCGACGTCGGAGGCGCAGAGCAGGCGAAGCTCACCCGACCGGAACGCCGCCAGCGTGCGCATGCGGGTCGCCTGGTCGAGGTCGCCGTGGATGGCGGCGGCGTCGAAGCCGTGCTTCTTCAGCGACTTGGCGACGATGTCGACTTCGCTCTTGCGGTTGCAGAAGACGATGCCGTTCTTGACGTCCGCCCGCTCGATCAGGGCCCTGAGCGCCATGCGCTTGGCCTTTGGCTCGGAGGAGGGGATGCGCACGAGGTTCTGGGTAATGGTCTCGGCCGTCGTCGCCGGGCGGGCGACTTCAATGCGGACGGCATCGTTGAGGAACTGCTTGGTCAGCCGGGTGATCTCCGGCGGCATGGTGGCCGAGAAGAAGAACACCTGCTTCTTCGGCGGCGTCAGTTTGAAGATGCGCTCGATATCGGGGATGAAGCCCATGTCGAGCATGCGGTCGGCCTCGTCGACCACCAGGATCTGCACGCCGGTGAGCAGCAGCTTGCCACGTTCGAAGTGGTCGAGCAGGCGGCCGGGCGTGGCGATCAGCACATCGACGCCGCGGTCCAGCTTGGCTTCCTGGTCGCCGAAGGAGACGCCGCCGATCAGCAGCGCCCAGGTCAGCTTGCGGCCCTTGGCGTAACGCTCGAAGGCGGCGGCGACCTGGTCGGCCAGCTCGCGGGTGGGCGCGATGACCAGGCTGCGCGGCATGCGCGCCTTGGAGCGGCCGGCGGCGAGGCGCTCGATCATCGGCAGGGTGAAGGCGGCGGTCTTGCCGGTGCCGGTCTGGGCGATGCCCAGCACGTCGCGGCCGGCGAGCGCCACCGGAATGGCCTGCTCTTGAATGGGAGTGGCGGTGGTGTAGCCGGTGTCGGCGACGGCTTGCAGGGTCAGGGGCGACAGCCCCAAGTCGGAAAATTCGGTCATGTCACGCTAGGTTATTGCCGGAACCGCCCGTGCTTGGGCGAGCGGGCGGCGCGGATTCGCCAGACCTGTCCCGAACGTGCGGATACATAAGAAGAACGGCTGTAAAGTCAATGAGTTTACAGCCTTGGCCGTAAGATCAGACGTCCAGCTCGGCGGCGACGAACTCGGCGTTTTCCTGGATGAACTGGAAGCGGGCCTCCGGGCGGCGGCCCATGAGGTTTTCGACCAGTTCCTCGACCAGCTCCTCGCTGCGGGGGAGGGTGACGCGGGCGAGCGTGCGGCTGAGCGGGCTCATGGTGGTTTCCTTGAGCTGCGCGGGCATCATTTCGCCCAGGCCCTTGAAGCGGCCGATCTCGGGCTTCTTGCCCTTGAACTCGGTGGCCAGCAGCTCGTCCTTGTGGGCGTCGTCCTTGGCGTAGATCGTCTTGGCGCCATGGCTGATGCGGTAGAGCGGGGGCAGCGCCAGGTAGAGCTTACCGGCCCGGATCAGCTCGGGCATCGTCCGGTAGAAGAAGGTGATCAGGAGCGAGGCGATGTGGGCGCCGTCCACGTCGGCGTCGGTCATGATGATGATGCGCTCGTAGCGCAGGTCCTCGTCGCGGTACTTCGACCCCGTGCTGACGCCCAGCGCCAGCAGCAGGTCGGACAGCTCCTTGTTCGCCGACAGCTTCTCGCCGGTGGCCGAGGCGACGTTCAGGATCTTGCCGCGCAGGGGCAGGATCGCCTGGGTGCGGCGGTCGCGGGCCTGCTTGGCCGAGCCGCCGGCGCTGTCGCCCTCGACGATGAAGAGCTCCGTCCCGTCGGTCGCCTGGCCGGAGCAGTCGGCGAGCTTGCCGGGCAGGCGCAGCTTGCGGGTGGCGGACGCGCGGGCGACCTCCTTGTCCTTGCGCTTCTTCAGCCGCTCCTCGGCGCGCTCGACGACGAATTCGAGCAGCTGGGCGGCGGCCTTCGGCGAACCGGTCAGCCAGTGGTCGAAGGGATCGCGCAGCGCATTCTCGACCAGCCGCTGGGCCTCGGCGGAGGACAGGCGCTCCTTGGTCTGGCCCTGGAACTCGGGATTGCGGACGAAGACGCTGATCAGCGAGCCGGCGTTGGCGATCACGTCGTCGGCGGTGACGATGGCGCCGCGCTTTTCGCCGACCAGTTCGGCGTAGGCCTTCAGGCCCTTGGTCAGGGCGGCGCGGAAGCCCGCCTCGTGCGTGCCGCCTTCGGGCGTGGGCACGGTGTTGCAGTAGGACTGCATGAAGCTGTCGGCCTCGCCGAAGCCTTCCGGCGTCCAGGCGACGGCCCATTCGACCGCGCCGCCCTCGTCCTTGCGCTCGATGCGGCCGGTGAAGGCTTCGGGCGTGACGGTGGCCGCCCCCTGCGTGCGCTCGGCCAGGAAGTCGGCCAGGCCGTTGGGGAAGTGGAAGACGGCTTCGGGCGGCGTCTGGTCGTGGATGCGGGAGGCGTCGCAGGACCAGCGGATCTGCACGCCGCGGAACAGGTAGGCCTTCGAGCGGGCCATCCGGTAGAGGCGGGCGGGCTTGAAGGTCGCGCCCTCGCCGAAGATCACCGGGTCGGGCAGGAACTTCACCGAGGTGCCGCGTTTGCGCGACGGCCCGATCTTCTCGAGCTTGCCGACCGGCTTGCCGCGCGAGAACACCTGCCGGTGCTCGAACCCGTCGCGCCAGGAGGTGACCTCGACGCGTTCGGAGAGCGCATTGACCACCGACACGCCCACGCCATGCAGGCCGCCGGAGGTCTCGTAGGCCTTGCCGGAGAACTTACCGCCCGAGTGCAGGACGGTCATGATGACTTCCAGCGCCGACTTGCCGGGATGCTTGGGGTGGGGGTCGACCGGGATGCCGCGGCCGTTGTCGAACACCGTCAGGGCGCCGTCGGCGTCGAGGGTGACGTCGATCGAGCGGGCATGGCCGGCGACCGCCTCGTCCATGGCGTTGTCGAGCACCTCGGCGAACAGGTGGTGCAGCGCCCGCTCGTCGGTGCCGCCGATGTACATGCCGGGGCGCTTGCGGACGGGCTCCAGCCCCTCCAGCACCTCGATGTCCTTGGCCGAGTAGCCGGTGGCGGCGATCTTCGGGTCGGGCCTGGGCTCATGGCTGTCAGCCAGCGGCGAGGCCGGCGCCGGGGCGAGCGCGGAGTCGAAGAGGTCGTCCATCGGAACGGTGGAGGCGCGTTTGGGCGGCATTACGCTGATAAATCTGGCGCGATTCTTGGGCCCCGGTATGGGCCCGCCGCACGTCGCGGATCAAGCGCTAGTCGCTGGACGGCCGTTTTAGGGTGTCTTCCGGCACGACGGTGAAGGTGCCGGTGTCGCCGTCGGTCACATAGCCCTCGACCTTCGTCTCACGCCCGTCGCGGGTGCGGGCGATGAAGGTGTGACGCCCGACCGTGACCTTGGAGCCGCAGGCCTGCTGCGGCTCGGCCCGGCAGCCGCGCTCGGTCTTGTCGATGTAGAGGTCGAGCGGGCCGGTGGTGCGGTTCACGAGCTCGATGGTGCCGTAGCCCGTGCCGCCGGCGAACGCCGAGGTCGCCAGGGCGCTCGCGGCCGTTGCAAGAGCAAGGATGATACGGATGCTCATGAGCCCTCTCCCACGACCCTCAGGATCGGCTCATCGTTGGCGAAAGTAAGGCGCGGGGAGGGAGCTTGACCGCGCGAGCGGCGTTCAACCCGGCGAGATGAAGGAGGTCGTCATGACCGGTTCCCGAAGCCTGATCCTTGCCGCCGCGCTGGCGTTCGCGGCCTGCACGCCCATTCCGCCGCCGGCGCCGGTGGATTCCGGCCCCGGCTCGCACGGCCACATCTGCGCGGGGATCGCCGGGTTCCAGTGCAAGTCCGCCGGCGACTATTGCCAGCTGAAGGAAGGCCAGTGCCGGATGCCCGACGCCGGCGGGACCTGCACCACCAGGCCCGAGGTCTGCACCATGATCTACGCGCCGGTCTGCGGCTGCGACGGCAAGACCTACGGCAGCGCCTGCATGGCGGCCGGCGCAGGGGTCAGCGTCGACTACAAGGGCGAGTGCCACAGCTAAGAAAAAGGGCCGGAGATCGCTCTCCGGCCCTTTCCCGTCCCTCAGCGTTCGCTGATCAGCACTTGTAGTACATGTCGAATTCGACCGGGTGCGGGTGCAGTTGCAGCCGCATGACTTCTTCCATCTTCAGCTCGATGTAGGCGTCGATGAAGTCGTCATCCATGACGCCGCCCTTCTTGAGGAAGCCGCGGTCCTTGTCGAGGTTCTCGAGCGCCTCGCGCAGCGAGCCGCAGACCTCGGGGATCTTCTTCTGCTCGCGGGGCGGCAGGTCGTAGAGGTTCTTGTCGGCGGCCGCGCCCGGATCGATCTTGTTCTCGATCCCGTCGAGGCCGGCCATCAGCAGGGCCACGAAGGTCAGGTAGGGGTTGC
>CAMLKO010000109.1 GCA_946480495.1 uncultured Caulobacteraceae bacterium | reverse complement strand
AGCTCGTTGCTCTTCGAGCGCGCCACCGAGCGCAGCATCGGCCTGAGCAGCAGCCGCCCGAGGAACAGCAGGATCAGGATGCCGACGACGGCCGGGGCGAAGGCGAACAGCAGCCGCGGCGAAAAGGTCTCGCCGCCGCGGCGCCCCAGCACCGCCAGCGTGATCAGGATGGGCGCGACGGCCAGGTCCTGGAACAGCAGCACCGAGAAGACCGCGCGTCCGGCCTGCGAGTGCTGGCGTTTGTGCTCGGTCAGGATCGGCATGACGATGGCGGTGGAGGATAGAGCCAGCGCCGCCCCGATCGCGGCGGCCGCGGCCGGGGGTTGCCCAAGCTTCCAGGCGACGAGCCCGACCGCCGCGCCGCAGATGGCGACCTGCAGCGCGCCCAGGCCAAAGACGAAGCGCCGCATGGCCCGCAGCCGCTCCCACGACAGCTCCAGCCCGATCATGAACAGCAGGAAGACGACCCCGAATTCCGCCAGCTGGGCGACCTCGGCGGGGTTGTCGATGGTGAAGAACCGGAGCCAGGGCGCGCGGTGGGCCAGCGCGCCGAGGCCAAAGGGTCCCAGAACCACCCCGGCCAGCAGGAAGCCCAGGATCGGGCTGATCTTCCAGCGGCGGAACAGCGGCACGACGACGCCCGCGGTCGCCAGGAACAGCACGACGTCCTTGTATTCGCCCGGTGAAACCTCGCCAGCCATGGCTGCGACTATGGCCGACGTCTGCAGTATTGCGTAACCCCCGGGACGGGAATAACCCGGCCGGCATGAAACCCCTCCTCGCCATCGTCTTTGCCGCCGTGGTCTTCGCGTTCCCGGCCGCCGCCCACGAGTACAAGGCCGGCGACCTCGCGATCGGCCACCCCTGGAGCCGGCCGGCCGCCGCCGGCATGACCGCGGCGGGCTACCTGACGATCACGAACGGGGGCGCAAAGCCCGACGTGCTCCTCAGGGTCGAAACGCCCGTGGCCGAGAAGGTCGAAATCCACCGGGGCGCGATGGCCGGCAACGTCATGAACATGGCGGAACTGCCGGGCGGCATGCCCATCCCGGCGCGCGGCGCGGCCACCTTCGCGCCGCTTGGCGACCACCTGATGCTGATCCGCCTCAAACGGGCGCTGAAGGCCGGCGACAAGGTTGCGGCGACGCTGGTGTTCAAGCGGGCCGGTCGGGTCAGGGTCGATTTCGTGGTTCAGGCGACGCCGCCCAAGCCGATGCCCGAGATGCATGGCCACTAGCGTTGACAGCGCCCCGTCCGGGGCCGCTAACTCCCGTTCAAACAACTGTACGAACGGAGTGGGTCATGCCGGTGTGGAATTTCGCGGACGTCTGGGAAGAAGTCGCCGCGGCCGTGCCGGACCGTCCCGCGCAGATCCAGGGCGAGCGGGTCCTCTCCTGGCGTGACTTCGACCGCCGCTCCAACGCGCTGGCCCGTCACCTGCTGGACGCGGGCCTGCAGCATCAGTCGAAGGTCGCGGCCTACCTGACCAACTGCCCGGAGTACCTGGAGGCCTACTACGCCGCCTTCAAGGCGGGGCTGGCCCCGGTCAACACCAACTACCGCTATGGGCCCGAAGAGCTCTTCTACCTGTTCGACAACGCCGACGCCGAGGCCATCGTCTTCCACGCGGGCTTCGCCGAGCCGCTGGAGGCGATCCGGCCCCGCCTGAGCCGGGTGAAGGCCTGGATCGCGGTGGCCGAACCCGGCTGCGCGATCCCCGGCTGGGCCGTCGAGTATGAGGGCATCGCCGCCGCCGGCGCGGACCGGACCGCCGCGCCGTGGGGCCGCTCGGGCGACGACCTGCTGCTTCTTTATACGGGCGGCACCACCGGCCTGCCCAAGGGCGTGATGTGGCGCCAGGACGACCTCTTCAACGTGCTGGGCGCGGGCGGCAACGTGCTGCTGGGCGTGCCGCCGCTGGAGTCGGTGGCCGAAGCGGGCGAGCGCGCCCGGCTGGCCGAGCAGGGCGATCCGTCCGTCCAGCCGCCGTCGGTGATGATCGCCGCCTGCCCGCTGATGCACGGCACGGCCCAGTTCGGCGCCATGGGCGCGCTGGTCGGCGGCGGGACCATCGTTTCGCTGCCGTCCCGCCACTTCGATCCGGTCGAGCTGTGGAGCGAGGCCGAGCGGGTCGGCGCCAACTCCATCTCCATCGTCGGCAACGCGTTCGCCCAGCCGATGCTGGAGGCGCTCGACGCCAATCCGGGCCGCTGGGACCTCTCGCCGATGCGCCGTATCGGCTCGTCCGGCGTGATCTGGAGCCATGACAACAAGGAGGGGCTGCTCAAGCACCTGCCCGAAGGCTGCATGCTGTTCGACAGCTTCGGCTCGTCGGAGGCGGTGGGGCTGGGCGCCTCGGCCTCGATGCGCAACGCCGAGGCGGCCACCGCCATGTTCCTGCCGGGCCCGACGGTCGGCGTCTTCACCGAGGAGGGCGAGCGGGTGCAGCCGGGCTCGGGCCAGCGCGGCATGGTCGCGGTGAGCGGCTTCATCCCGCTCGGCTACTACAAGGACCCGGAGAAGACGGCGAAGACCTTCCGCACCTTCGAGGGCCAGCGCTGGAGCGTGCCCGGCGACTTCGCCGAGGTGAACGAGGACGGGACCATCCGCCTGCTGGGCCGCGGTTCGCAGGTGGTCAACACCGGCGGCGAGAAGGTCTTCCCCGAAGAGGTGGAAGAGGCCCTGAAGACCCACCCGGCGGTGCGCGACGCGGTGGTGGTCGGCGTGCCCGATCCGCGCTTTGGCGAGCGGGTCTGCGCCGTGGTCGATCCGCGCGAGGGGCTGCAGCCGACGCTGGCCGAGCTCTCGGCCCACGTGAAGGCCCACCTCGCCCACTACAAGGCGCCGCGCGAACTGGTGCTGGCCCCCATCGTCCGGGCGGCCAACGGCAAGGTCGACTACAAGGGCGTGCGCGCCCAGGCGCTGGCAGAGCTCGCCACATCCTCGACATGACAGATTTGTAAGACGACCGAAGCCTGCGGCTGGTGATAGATCGCACCACGTGCAAATCGGGAAAAAGTTTCGCGTAATGAGAAAAATCTGGTTCAGCGCCGCCGTGGCGGCCGCCTTCGCCGCCGCATTCGTTGCGGCCCCGGTCTTCGCCCAGACCAATATTTCCTCCGCGCCGCGCTACGGCAGCTGGGGCCTCGAGCTGAAGAGCGGCGACACCTCGGTCAAGCCGGGCGACGACTTCTATCGCTTCGCCGAAGGCCTCGCGACGGATCAGATGCAGATCCCCGCCGACCGCTCGCGCTACGGCACCTTCGACAAGCTGACCGCGCTGTCGGAAGCCCGCGTCCACGCCCTGCTGGAAAAGGCCGCGGCCAAGCCGACGCCGGAAACCGCCAGGATCGGCGCCTTCTACAAGTCCTTCCTCGACGAGGCGAAGGTCGAGGCGCTGGGCGCCAAGCCGCTGGCGGACGACCTCGACGCCGTCCGCGCGGCCAAGACCCGCGAGGCGCTGGCCCGCTTCCAGGGCGCGACCACCGACCGCTTCGGCCGCGCCTTCTTCGACGTCGACATCAGCCCCGACCTGAAGGATTCCGAGCACTACGCCGTCTATCTCAGCCAGGGCGGGCTTAGCCTGCCCGACCGCGACTACTATCTCGACGCCAAGTTCGCGGAGAAGAAGGCGGCCTACCAGGCCTATGTCGCCGGCACGCTGAAGCTGGCCGGCTGGCCCGACGCCGAGCGCTACGCCAAGGCGATCGTCGACACCGAAACCGAGATCGCCGGCGTCTCCTGGACCCGGGCCGAGAGCCACGACCCCGACAAGATCTACAACCCGATGAGCCTGGCGGACCTCGAAAAGGCCGCGCCGGGCTTTCCGTGGAAGGCCTATCTGGAAGGCGCCCACGTCGGCGACGTGAGCCGCTTCGTGGTGTCGGAAAACACCGCCTTCCCGAAGATCGCCGCCATCTATGCCGCGACGCCCATCGACGTGCTGCAGGCCTGGGAGGCCTTCACGGTCGCCGACGGCGCCTCGCCCTTCCTGTCGAAGGCCTTCGTCGACAACAACTTCGCCTTCCGCAACAAGACCCTGCAGGGCCAGCCCGAGCAGAAGGTCCGCTGGCGCCGCGCGGTGACCGCCACCAACGGCGCGCTCGGCGAGGCGGTGGGCGCGCTTTACGTGGCGACCTACTTCCCGCCCGAGTCCAAGGCGAAGATGGAAGACCTGGTCGCCAACCTGAAGACGGCCATGGCCGGCCGCATCCAGAACGTGTCGTGGATGACCCCCGAGACCAAGGCCCGGGCGCTCGACAAGCTGTCGAAGTTCCGCGTGAAGATCGCCTACCCCGACAGGTGGCGCGACTACACGAAGCTGACGGTCGATCCGAACGACCTCTACGGCAACGAGGAGCGGGCGGCGGCCTTCGAATGGGCCCGCCAGGTCGCGCGGCTCAACCAGCCGGTCGACCGCGACGAGTGGGGCATGACGCCCCAGACGGTCAACGCCTACTACAACTGGGGCAACAACGAGATCGTCTTCCCCGCCGCCATCCTGCAGCCGCCCTTCTTCGACCCCGACGCCGATCCGGCCATCAACTACGGCGCCATCGGCGGGACCATCGGCCACGAGATCACCCACGGCTTCGACGACGACGGCCGCAAGTTCGACGGCAGCGGCGAACTCGACAACTGGTGGACGGCCGAGGACGTCGCCAAGTTCACCGACAAGACCAAGGCGCTGGGCGAGCAGTACTCCGAGATGGAGCCGATCACCGGCTCGAAGATCAACGGCGACCTGACGATGGGCGAGAACATCGCCGACCTGGGCGGCCTGAACCTGGCGCTCGACGCCTATCACGCCTCGCTGAAGGGCAAGCCCGCGCCGATCATCGACGGCCTGACCGGCGACCAGCGGGTCTTCCTCGCCTGGGCGCAGGTCTGGCGCGGCAAGTACCGGGACGACGCACTGCGTCAGCAACTGGTCTCCGACCCGCATTCGCCCAACATGGCGCGGGTCAACGGCCCGGTCCGCAACATCGACGCCTGGTACGCCGCCTTCGACGTGAAGCCGGGCGACAAGCTCTACCTGCCGCCCGAGCAGCGGGTGAAGATCTGGTAG
>CAMLKO010000108.1 GCA_946480495.1 uncultured Caulobacteraceae bacterium | reverse complement strand
TTTCCCGTCCAGTTCAACAAGGCCATCGTCGGCAAGAACGCCTTCGCCCACGAGAGCGGCATCCACCAGGACGGGATGCTGAAGAACCACGAGACCTACGAGATCATGCGCCCCGAGGACGTGGGGCAGGGCGCCACCAACCTCGTCATGGGCAAGCACTCCGGCCGCCACGCCTTCCGCGAGAAGCTGAAGGCGCTGGGCTATGACCTGGGGCAGAACGCGCTGAACGAGGCCTTCGTCCGCTTCAAGGAGCTGGCCGACAAGAAGAAGCACGTCTTCGACGACGACATCATCGCCCTGGTCGACGACGCCCTGGCGCGCGGCTCGGAGCGCATCCGCGTCACCCACCTGCGCGTGATCGCCGGCACCGAAGGCCAGTCGGCCGAGCTGACGCTCAACGTCGACGGCGAGGACAAGACGGCCGAAGCCACCGGCGACGGTCCGGTCGATGCGGTCTTCAACGCCATCCACGAGATCGTGCCCCACTCGGCGGCGCTGCGCCTCTTCCAGGTCCACGCCGTCACCGAAGGCACCGACGCCCAGGCGCAGGTCTCCGTGCGGCTCGAGGAAGACGGCCGGATTTCCACCGGGCAGGCGGCGGACACCGACACGCTGACGGCGAGTGCCAAGGCGTACGTCAACGCGCTCAACAACCTCTTCTCCCGCAAGGAAAAGGGCCGTCCGGACACGGCGATAGCGTCAGGGTTCTAGAACATCTCCCTTCCCCCTGGAGGGGGGAAGGGTCGGGGATGGGGGTGGCGCCGCTTCAGCCTTCGCTGTGTAGGGGAGTGGTTGCGGAGCCCGCCCCACCCCCATCCCAACCCTTCCCCCCTCCAGGGGGAAGGGCTTAGAGAGACCATGCTCTTCATCCCGATCACCATCATGGCGGCGACGTTTCAGGTCGGCCGCAATGCGACGCAGCGCAGCCTGATGGGCGCGGGCGGGCCGTGGGCGGCGACGCTGGTGCGGTTCCTCTACGGCGTGCCGTTCACCGCCGTGTTCCTCGCCATCGCCTTTGCGGTGTGGCCGCATGCCCGCCCGCACTTCCACCCCTTCTTCTGGGGCGCCGCCGCTGTGGGAGGCGCCGCTCAGATCGGCGCGACCGCGGCGCTGCTGTCGTCCATGCACCGCTCCTCGTTCGCGCTCGGCACCGCCTTCCAGCAGAGCCTGCTGCCCTTCACCTCGCTGATCGGCTTCTTCTTCTTCCACGACGTGCTGGCCTTCCACACCGCGCTCGGCATCGGGGTGGTGACAGGCGGCGTCGCCGTCCTGTCCTGGCCGAAGGAGGGGGTGAAGGGCGACTGGAGCGGCGCCTTCTTCGGCCTGCTGGCCGGGCTCTGCTTTGCGGTCTCCAACAATTCGTTCCGCCAGGCCGGCCTGTCGCTGGGCCACATCCCGGCGCCGCTGGCGGGGATCACCACCGTGCTGGTCGTCCAGACGCTGCAGACGCTGGGGCTTTCGGCCCTGCTCGCCGTCCTCGAGCGCCCAAGCCTGATCGCCGCCTTCGTCAGCTGGCGCCAGTCGATCCGCGCGGGCTTCTTCGGGGCGGCGGCCTCGGCCTGCTGGTTTACAGCCTTGGCCATGGCGCCCGCCGGACCGGTTCGCGCGGTAGGCGTCGTCGAGATGCCGCTCGCGGCGCTCGCCGGGCGACGCTTGTTTTCGGAGAAACTCACGCCCCTTCAATGGATTGCCGGAACCGTGACGGCGATGGGCGTGGTGCTGGCCGCGGTCGCCTGACACTTACCTGCAATAAACCTTGAAATGGCGGCCCGGCGCGGGCAATTGGGCTGATCCGTTCTCACCAGGCGCCTTTTTCGCGCCGTAGAGTCCGCATCTCCTCGCCAGAATCCCGCCCCACGACCCCAAGGCTCTAAATGTTCGGTTCCCTCTTCGGCGTCATCTCCAACGACATCGCCATCGACCTCGGCACCGCCAACACCCTCATCTACATGAAGGGCAAGGGCATCGTGCTGAACGAGCCCTCCGTGGTGGCGCTCCGCAACATCGGCGGCCGCAAGGTCGTCCACGCCGTCGGCATCGAGGCCAAGCAGATGCTGGGCCGCACGCCGGGCCACATGGAGGCCATCCGCCCCATGCGCGACGGGGTCATCGCCGACTTCGAAGTCGCCGAGGAGATGATCAAGTACTTCATCCGCAAGGTTCACAACCGCAAGGGCTTCGTGAACCCCAAGGTCATCGTCTGCGTGCCGTCGGGCGCCACCGCCGTCGAGCGCCGCGCCATCAACGACAGCTGCCTCAACGCCTCGGCCCGCCGCGTCGGCCTGATCGACGAGCCGATGGCGGCCGCGATCGGCGCCGGCCTGCCGATCCACGAGCCGACCGGCTCGATGGTCGTCGACATCGGCGGCGGCACCACGGAAGTGGCCGTCCTGTCCCTGTCGGGCATCGTCTATTCGCGCTCGGTCCGCGTCGGCGGCGACAAGATGGACGACAGCATCATCAGCTACATGCGCCGCCACCATAACCTGCTGATCGGCGAGACCACCGCCGAGCGGATCAAGAAGGAAATCGGCACCGCCCGCGCGCCGGCCGACGGCGATGGCCTGTCCATCGACGTCAAGGGCCGCGACCTGATGCAGGGCGTGCCCCGCGAGGTCCGCATCAGCGAAAAGCAGGCCGCCGACGCCCTGCACGAGCCGGTCGCCCAGATCGTCGAGGCCGTGAAGGTGGCGCTGGAAGCCACGCCGCCGGAACTGGCCGCCGACATCGCCGACAAGGGCATCATGCTGACCGGCGGCGGCGCGCTGCTGCGCGGCCTGGACGCCGAGATCCGCGACCACACCGGCCTGCCGGTGACCGTCGCCGACGACCCGCTGTCGTGCGTGGCGCTCGGCTGCGGCAAGGTGCTCGAACACCCGAAATGGATGAAGGGCGTCCTCGAGAGCACGCTAGCGTAAGTTTAGGAGTCAGGGCTCACTGTAGGGGCACTGACGGAGGCGTCCGGTGGCCTTTCGAGAAGGTCCGTTTGGGGATGTGAAGGTGCCGCTGGCCTGGACGGCCGCGGTGGCGCTGGCGATTGCGGCCATCGTCGCGGTCACCCTGCTGGCCAACGACCGGCGCGGCACGATCAAGGCCCAGGCTTACGGCGTCACCCGCCAGGCGGTCGACACCGTCACCGCGCCGGTCGGCGGGGCGCTGAGCGCCCCGATCCACTGGACCGGTTCGGCCGTGAACTACGTCTCCGGCTACTTCGGCGCCATCGGCGAGAACCGCCGCCTCAAGCGCGAGCTGGCCGAGATGCGCCAGTGGCGCGACGTCGCCGTGGCGCTGAAAGACCGCAACGACCGCCTGGAGGCCGCGCTTGGCCTGCGCACCGAGCCGCCGATCCCCATGGTCGCCGCCCGGGTGGTGCTGGACTCGCGCGGGCCCTTCGCCAACTCCCGCCTCGCCAACGCCGGTTCGGCGGAGGGCGTCGTCGTCGGCAACCCGGTGATGAGCGACCGGGGCCTGATCGGCCGCGTCGTCGGCGTCTCCCCCCACATCAGCCGCGTCCTGATGCTGAACGACGTGGCCAGCAAGGTGCCGGTGCTGATCGACCGCACCAACGCGCGCGCCATCCTCTCGGGCGACGGCAGCGGCAATCCGAAGCTCGATTACATGCGCGGCCGCGACGCTGTGCGCCGGGGCGACCGCGTGCTGACCAGCGGCGACGGCGGCGTCTTCCCGCGCGGCCTGCCCGTCGGCGCGGCCTACAAGGGCGTCGACGGACGCTGGCGCGTGGTGCTGAGCGCCGATTCCTCCTCCATCGACATCGTCCGCATCCTGAAGTTCGACGACTTCGCCCAGTTGGCTGACCAAAAGGCGCTGGCGCCTGGACCCATTCCGCCGCTGACGACCGAGGACCCGAATGCGCTGGCCGCTCCGGGCCCGCTCCCGGTCGCGCCGATCAAGCCCGCCACGGCCAAGCCGAAGACCGCGACGCCCGCCAAGCCCGCCGCCGCGAAACCGGCGCCCAAGCCGTCCGCTCCGAAGGCCGAGGCCAAGCCCGAACCCGCCGCGCCGAAGCCCGCGCCCGAGCCCGCGGCGACGGGGGTTCCCTATTGAGCCGCTCCGCACAGCCGCTTGATCCCCTGCGCTGGCTTGGCGTTCCGGCGCTGCTGTGCATTGCCGCCAGCGTGGTGTTCGCAACCCCGCTGCGGGTCTTCGGGCTGCAGCTGCCCGAGCCGGTGTTCGCCATGGTCCCGGCCTTCGCCTGGGCGGTGATCCGGCCCTCGGTGCTGGCGCCCTTCGTGCTGCTCCTGATCGGCGTCTTCCTCGACGCCCTGTGGGGCACGCCGATGGGACTGTGGGCGCTGTCGCTGCTGGTCGCCTACGCCGGCGTTCTGGCCACGCGCAGCATGATGAGCGGCCAGAGTTCGGCCGTGATGTGGGTGTGGTATGCGGGCGTCACGGCGCTCGCGATGCTGGCCGGCTATATCTTCACCGTCTTCGAGAGCAAGGGCGCGCCGGGCGGGATGCCCGTCTTCTGGCAGTTCCTGTGGACGGTCATCCTCTATCCCTTCGCCCACCGGCTGGTCAGCCGGTTCGAGGATGCGGACGTGCGTTTCAGATGAGTGAGCCGCGGATCTTCTTTTCCGACGTGAACGAGCGCCAGGGCGTCTTCGTGCGGCGCACCTTCCTGATGGGCGGTCTGGTCGGCGTGGGCCTGCTGGCGCTGAACGGGCGCCTGCTTCACCTGCAGGTGCTGGAGAGCCAGCGCTACAAGAAGCTCGCCGACTCCAACCAGTTCAACTATCGCCTCCGGCCCCCGCCGCGCGGCCTGATCGTCGACCGCAACGGGGTGATCCTGGCCTCCAACCGCCCCAACTTCCGCCTGCTGGTGGCCAGGGACGAGCATCTCGACATCAACTCGACCCTCGACAACCTCTACGAGCTCGTCCCCCTCGACCCGGGCAAGCGCGGGCGCCTCTACCGCGACATCCTCAACTCGCCGCGCCGCACGCCGGTCTCGGTGAAGGAGGACCTGACGTGGGAGGAGTTCTCCCGCATCAACGTCCGCGCGCCGGAGCTGCCGGGCGTCACCGCCGACATGGGCGAGGTGCGCGTCT
>CAMLKO010000107.1 GCA_946480495.1 uncultured Caulobacteraceae bacterium | reverse complement strand
GAGGCGGTCACCCGCGCCGCGAAGGTCGAGGCGTTGAGTTCGTGGTCGGCCAGCAGCACCAAGGTGCGGCGGATCAGGTCGGAGTCGCAGGCCCAGGCCGCCGCCAGCCGTTCGTGGATCGGGCCCTCGCCGATCCGGCCCGCCGCCGCATCGGCGACGACGTCCAGCAGGCTCGCGGCCTCGACGGCGAGCGCCAGCGGCGCGCGGCCACGGGCGGGCGGATCGCTTCCGGCGCGTTCGGCGAGCGCGGCGAACATCCGCTCACGCATCGTCGCGCGGTCAGGGACGGGCGAGCGCTCCGCCGCCTTCAGCGCCGCGCCGTGCCCCCCGCGTAGCAGGCGGGCGACGCTTTCCAGGCTGGCGTGATCGGCCAGCTCCGCGGCGTCGCGGCCGCGGTAGAAGAGCCGGCCGTGGGCGATGGTGGTGATGGCCGATTCCAGCACCGGCTCGCCCCAGGCGATGGCGCCCTGCGCCACGTCGGCGGCCTTGCGGCCCCGCCCCTTGCGGGTGGCGAGCGCCGCGACGTCGGCCAGGCGATAGCGGCTGCGGCGGGGGTCGTCCGGATCGGGCTGGGCCTCAACGCGGCCGCGGCTGACATAGGCGTAGAGGGTCTGGGGGCGCACGCCCAGCCGCGCCATCGCCTCCTCGGCCGTCAGCCACTCACCCGTCATCGCCGTCTCACATTGATCATATTGATCAAGATTGACGTTATATCAACATGGCGCGATCTGTCACCCCCGGAAACTGGAGAAAAGGAGACCGCCATGTCCGATGGCCTTGAAGGCGTGATCGCCGCCGAAACCGTGCTCTCCGAGGTCGACGGCAAGGCCGGCCGCCTCGTCATCCGCGGCCTGTCGCTGGACGAGCTGGCCGGGAACACCACCTTCGAGCAGGCCGCCCACCTGCTGTTCGACGGCTTCTTCGAGGACCTGCCGCAGGACCTGGGCGCCCCCCTCGGCCGCGCCCGCGCCGAGGTGTTCGCCGAGGTCAGCGCCATCGACGACGGCCTGCTGGCGCTGGGACCCGTCGAGGCGATGCGCGCGCTCACCGCCCGCCTTCCCGATGGCGACGACCTCGCCACCGCGCTGCGCCTGCTGGCGGCCCCCGCCGTCTTCACCACCGCCGTCCTGCGCGCCAAGGCGGGCGAGCAGCCGGTCGCGCCCGACCCGAAGCTCGGCCACGCCGCCGACATCCTGCGCATGCTGAGGGGACGCGCGCCCTCGGCCTCAGAGGCGGCGGCGCTGGACGCCTATCTCGTCACCGTCTGCGACCACGGCCTCAACGCCTCGACCTTCGCCGCGCGGGTGATCGCCTCGACCCGGGCCGGGCTGACCTCGGCGGTGCTGGGCGGCATCAGCGCGCTAAAAGGCCCGCTGCACGGCGGCGCGCCGGGCCCGGTGATCGAGATGCTGGACGCCATCGGCGAGCCGGAAAACGCCCGGGCATGGATCGAGAACGCGCTCGACCACGGCGAACGGTTGATGGGTTTCGGCCATCGCATCTATCGCGTCCGCGACCCTCGGGCCGACGCGCTGAAGAAGGCCGTACGGCGGATGAGCGAGGGGTCCAACGTGCTGCCCGGCCGCCTCGCCTTCGCCGAGGCCGTCGAGGCCGCGGCGCTGGATATCCTGAAGGAGCGCAAGCCCGACCGCTCGCTCGACACCAACGTCGAGTTCTACACCGCGCTGCTGCTGGAGGCGCTGGCCTTCCCGCCGTCGGCCTTCACCTGCGTCTTCGCCATGGGCCGGGTCGCCGGCTGGCTGGCGCACGCGCGGGAACAGCTGGCGGGCGGTCGCCTGATCCGGCCGGACTCCCGCTACGTCGGTCCGGAGCCCCGCCGCGCCGCTTGAGAGTCGTTCGCGCTGGCCTGACGCCACGCCGCAGCTAAATTGCGGGCCATGGACGCTACCCATGGCCTGCCGCCCGCCGAGACCGCCGCCCTGACGCGGCGCGTGACCAGCCTGTCGCTGCTGGTCGCCGCCGTGCTGATCTTCGCGAAAGCCGCCGTCTGGCTGGTGAGCGGATCGGTGGCGCTGCTGGCCTCGCTGGCGGATTCAGGCCTCGACCTGATCGCCTCGTCGGTGACCTTCTTCGCCGTCCGCTACGCCGCCGCACCGCCCGACGCCGAACACCGCTTCGGACACGGCAAGGCCGAAGCCTTCGCCAGCCTCACCCAGGCCGGCCTCGTCTTCGCGTCCGGCGCGCTGGTGGGCGAGGAGGCCATCCGTCATCTGATCAACCCCCAGCCGGTGAAGGCCGAGGGCCTGGCCATGCTGGTGATGGTCCTCTCGGTGGTGCTGACCTCGGCGTTGATCCTGGCGCAGTCGCGGGTGCTGCGGCGAACGGGGTCGGTGGCGGTGTCCGGCGACCGGGCCCACTACGCCGCCGACCTCGCCTCCAACCTGATCGCGTTCGCCGGCATCGGCGCGGTGGCGCTGACCGGCTACACGCGGATCGACGCCGCGGCCGGTCTCTTCGTGGCGCTGTGGCTGGTCTGGGGCGCGGTCGGCGTCTTCCGCCAGGCGTCGAGCCAGCTGATGGACCACGAGCTTTCCGAAGAGGCGCGCGGCCGCATCTACAAGCTGATGACGGCCGACAACCGGGTGAAGGGCATCCACCAGCTGCGCACCCGCGCGTCGGGCCCTTACGTCCACATCCAGATGCACGCCGACCTCGACCCCGACCTGTCGCTCGAGGACGCGCACGAGGTGATGGTCGAGGCGGAAAAGCGCGTGCTGGAGGCCTTTCCGGCCGCCGACATCATCATCCACCCCGACCCGCGCGGCCGGGCCGAACCGCACGGCGGCGCCTTCGCCGAAACGGCTCACGAACCTGCGCATTAGGGTCGCAAGCGAAGGAGCCCGCATGGCCGACGACGTCCGGACCGCCACCCGCAACGCCGCGGTGGTGCTCGCCGCCATCGCCGGCGGCGCGGCGATCTACTGGCTGCGCGACATCCTGACGCCGCTGGCGCTGGCCGGCTTCCTCACCGTCATGATCGACGGCTTCGCCCGGGTGCTGGCCGAACGCACGCCGTTCCCGGACAGGGCCTCGCTGCCGGTCGCGGTCGTGCTGTCGATCGCCCTGTTCGGAGGCGCGGTGTGGGTGATCGGCAGCAACGGGACCACCTTCGTCGGTCAGCTGGTCGCCTATCAGCCGAAGCTGAACGCGCTGATCGTCGAGGGCGCCCAGTGGATCGGCGTGCGCAACCCGCCGACGCTGGACCAGCTTTACCGCGCTTTCGATCCGGCCAGTCACTTCGGCGAGGTCGCCAGCCGCCTTCAGGGCTTCGCCTCCGAAGCGGCCTTCGTGCTGATCTACCTCGGCTTCCTGATCGCCTCCCGGCGGGGCTTCAAGCGCAAGATCGTCGGCATGTTCCCGACCCACGAGGAACGGGAAAACGCGCTGCGCATCTTCAGCCAGATCCGCGACGGGGTGGAGCGCTACGTCTGGGTCCAGACGGTGACCGGCCTGATGATCGCCGTTGGATCGGGCCTGGTCATGCTGGCCGTCGGGCTCGACAACGCTGTCTTCTGGGCCTTCGTCATCTTCCTGACCTCCTACATCCCGGTCGTCGGCGGCTTCATCGGCATCATGATCCCGCCGGTCTTCGCGCTGGTGCAGTTCGACACCTGGTGGCAGGCGCTGACGCTGTTTGCGGTGCTCAACACCATCCAGGCGCTGGTGGGCAACGTCGTGCTGCCGCGCATGCAGGGCGACAGCCTCAACATCGACCCGGTGATGGTGCTGCTGTCGCTGGCCTTCTGGGGGGCGATCTGGGGCGTGCCGGGGATGTTCCTGTCGACCCCGCTGACGGTGGCGGTGATGGTGATCCTGGCGCAGTTCCCGGCCACGCGAAAAGCCGCCGTCCTGATCTCCGCCAACGGGGCGCCGCAGGGCGTCACCGGCGATCCCGTCGATGCAAAACCCGCGCCCGTCCCGCCGCAAATCAAGGTGGCCGAGGAAAAGGAACGTGCAAAGAAAGACCGCCCGTTGAAACGGAAGAAGGCGGCGCCTACCTAAGGAGCGTCCGGGGAGCCTCCCCCTGCCGACCGGACCGGAGCCGCCCCTTACCTCCCCCCAAGAGGGCTGCTTGCGAACAACGTCTCGGCCGTCCAAGCGGCTGGACAGGCCCCGCCGGTGTCCCCCCTCCGGCGGGGCTTTCGCGTTTTCTGCGGTCCTGCAAAACTTTTGTCGGTTTCGTGCACTACAGGTTGATTGTTGATCCGGAAGCAGTAGTTTCACGGGTAACGATCTGCGGGAAACCCCATGAAAGGCGCAAGCCTTCACCCGGCCCCCCCGGCCTGCGACCTCGAGACGCTCATCGCGGCTTTCGCCAAGCCCCTGAAGCTTGATCCCAGGCGGCTGCCCGCGCCGCAGAGCCAGTTCCTGCAGCAGGTGCACGACGACTGCGCCGCCGACGAGCTGCCCGGATTTTCGGCCGCCGACATCGGCGCGGCGATGGCCGACCTCTGGACCTTCGGCGAGGACGCCAACGGCGAGCCGCTGATCCGGCTGCGGCCGTGGGCGGGCGAGGGCGTCAGGCGCGACCTGCTGGAGATCGTCCAGGACGACCGGCCCTTCCTGGTCGACAGCGTCATGGGGGCGGTGGCCGAAGGCGGATACTCCGTCCGCGCCATGGTCCACCCGGTCGTGGAGTTCCCCGACGGGCGGCGCCGCTCCCTGATCCAGGTCCATCTCGACCCCGTGGGCGAGGACCGCGTCCAGCCGCTGATCGCGGCCATCCGCGCCGTCCTCGAGGACGTCCGCATCGCGGTCGAGGATTTCAAGCCGATGCGGGCGCTGATGCACCGCACGATCGACGAGCTGTCGGCCGCGAAGATCCCGGCGCCGGAAGAAGAGCGCGAGGAGGCGCTGGCCTTCCTGCGCTGGCTGGAGGGCGACCGCTTCGTCTTCCTCGGCGCGCGCATGTACGACTATCCGCGCACGGCCGACGGCGGCTACGCCCACGAGGAGCCGCTGATCCGGCCGGAAGGCAGCCTTGGCGTGCTGCGCGACGAGGAGCGTTCGGTCCTGCGCCGGGCCAACGAACCGGCGATCCTGTCGCCTCACCTGCGGCGCTA
>CAMLKO010000106.1 GCA_946480495.1 uncultured Caulobacteraceae bacterium | reverse complement strand
TGGACGTCGGCGTTCTGGCGCAGGTCGATGGCCAGCAGGTGGAAGCCGCAGGCCCGCGCGACCTGCAGCAGCGTCAGCAGCCGCGAGCCCACCAGCTGGGCCCCCAGGTTCTTCGTCAGCGAATCCCGGATCACCTCCAGGTCGGCAATGAACTCCGCCGCCGCGGCGTAGGGTTCGAGCTTGGCCGCATAGCTGCCGCCCGCGAGCACGTTGGCCGTCGCCGACAGCCGGTCGTAGATGCCCTCCAGCGCCAGCCGGTAGAGCTCGTCCTGCCGGTGGATCGAAGGCTCGGGCGAGCGCGCCGCCAGCACCCTCAATGCGTCGGTCACCGCCGAAAGCTCGGCCGAGATGGCCAGGTCGAACCACAGCCGCCGCACCTCGTCGGCGTAGAAGTTGAAGATCAGCCGCGCCTGCGAGCGCAGCGCCTGGCGCAAGGTGTCGCCGGTGACCCCCGGATGACCGTCGCGGTCGCCGCCGAGCCACGAGCCGAGCTTCAGGGGCGTTCCCGTCTCGCCGTCCAGCCGGTCGCCCCACTGTTCGTAGAGCTCGACCAGCGCCGGCAGCATCGAGTTGCGCACGATGGCCAGCGCGTTGCGGATCTCGTCGGCCGGCGTGATCTTCTCGGGCCGGTGCAGCCGCGTGCGCCAGAGCAGCGCGATCTCGCGGAAGATGTCGCCGCGGATGCGCACGTCGAGGTTGGGCGGCAGGTGGTGGCGGCGCAGGGCCATCAGCCGCGAGATCTCGGCCTCGCGGTCGACCACCGCGCGGCGGCGCACCTCGGTCGGATGGGCGGTCAGCACCGGCAGCACGTCGAGCGCGCCCAGCAGCGCCTTCACCTCGGCCTCGCTGGCGCCGGACCGCCGCACGGCCTCGACGGCGGCGGGCAGCGTGCGCGGCCGCTCGTCGCCGGGCGTCGCCTCGTCCTCGGCGTGGCGGCGGCGGCCCGCGACGTCCTCGCCGATGTTGGCCAGCATGGAGTGGCAGGCGAAGGCCCGCGCCAGGAACACCGCCTGGTCGTGCGTCAGGCCGTCGAACAGCCCCTCCAGGTCCTCGTGCGTGCGCGCGGCGTGCGAGGCGCGCTCGACCAGCGCCGCGGCCTCCTCGCCGTCCAGATGGCGGATGGCGTCGAGCAGCAGCCGGTCGAGGAAGCGGACGTTCTGGCCCACGAAACGGCTGGTCGGCCCGCTCGCGGCGAGCCTGGTCTGGGGCGTCGATGGGGCGTTCATGCCGTCAGGGCTTCAGGTCCAGTACGAAGATGGCGCCCGGCCCTTCGACGATGGACATCGCCCCGCCGGCCTGCCGCGCAAAGGCTTCAACGAGCCCGCGGCCAAGGCCGTTGCGCTTGTCGTGGAAATCAGGCGGCAGCCCCTTGCCGTCGTCGCGCACCATCAGCCGCCAGCCCGCCCCGGCCGGCTGGAAGCTGACCTCGATCCGCCCGCCCGTCGTCTCGGTGAAGGCGTGCTTGGCGGCGTTGGTGACGAGCTCGTTCACCGCCAGCCCGATGGCCACGGCCCGGTCGCGCTCCATCGAGGCGGGAAAGGCGTCGCACTCCAGCCGCACGATCTCGCCCAGGAACAGCGCCTCGGCCAGGTTGCGGCACAGGTCCTCCAGATAGACCGACATGTCGACCCGGCTCATGTCGTGGCCGGGGGCGTAGAGGTTCCTGTGCGCCTGGGAGATGCTCATCACCCGGTTGAGCGCGCCCGCCAGCGCGTTCTTCGCGCCAGGGTCCTGCGTGCGGCTTGCCTGCAGCTGCAGCAGGCTCGCCACCATGGCGAAGTTGTTGTTCACCCGGTGGTTCAGCTCGCGCAGCATCAGCTCGCGCTCCTCGAGCTTGGCCGCCCGTTCGGACCCCGCCCGCCTGGCCGAAGCGCGGAACGCGTGGGCGATCAAGAGCGTCAGCGCCCCTGAAAGGGCGTTGATCAGGATCCGGGCCCCGTCGGCGCGTGACTCCAGCTGGAAACCTTCCCCCGGGAGCACGAGGTACCAGGCTCCGATCAGGCCGAGATAGAAGGTCAGGGCGCCGGCCCGCCAGCTCGACAGCAGCGTCGCCAGCACGGCGAAGGGATAGAGCAGCGCAAAGGGTCCCACGCCCGGCGCAAACATCTGCAGCACGATGCGGATGGCCGCCATCAAGCCGAAGCAGAACAGCGCGGTCGCGATGTCGATGATCAGCGGGGGAACTTTGGGCGCAAGCGCCGGCAGGTCGATTTCGCTCAGGCGCTGCATACTCACCCCCGCCCCCGTAGGTTGCTCACCTTATCGCAAGCGGGGCCGGGGGAAAGGGCCTAGGCGACGTCGCCGCCGTGGTCCTCGTTGACGTCCATCCAGTCGGCGCTGCGGCCGTTCGCCGTGGCGTTCTCCACCTGCCGGATGGCGGCCTGGCGAGCGTCTTCGCGGTTGGAATAGACCTGCAGCGGATCGGCGCCCAGATTCACCGACCAGCCGTCCTTCGAGCGGACGACGAGATATCGTTCATGGGGACTCAGCACGGGTTTCATATGCCGGTAACCCGCCAGAGTCCGGTGCAGTTTCAAAAAAAACGAATGGAAAGAAGGCCTAATGCCGATCTGCGAAAGCAGAGTCTAGCAACAGCCACGCTCTGCCCTCGCCGGAATCGAGCAGCGAGCCGACCATGAAGCCCTGGGCGTCGCGCTCGGCGGCGTCCTTCAGCGAGGCGTCGAACCGCTTGCGGAAGCGCTCCGCCTGGCCGCGCAGCGCCGCGTCGGCGAACAGGCGCCGCGCGAGCCGCAGCACCGCGGCCGGCGCCAGGGCCCGCACCACCTCGCGCGCGCCCTCCTCGTCGCCCGTCTGCACGGCCGCGGCGATCTCCTCGACCTTCGGCTTGGGCAGCAGGGCGGCCGGGTCGATGCCCATGGCGTCCAGCTCGGCGTGGATCCGCTCGGCGAGATGCTCCGGATCGGAGCCGTCGCGGTCGAGCGACTGCAGCAGGCCCTTCCATCCCAGCCCCGCCGCATCGGCCGGCCCCTCTCCGGCGGCTTCCGGCGCGGCCTGGGCCTCCTCTTCCGCCGCCGCGGCCGGCGTCAGGCGAAGCCGCGGCCGCAGCTGCGCCTTCAGCGACACCTTCGTCTCGGGCGGCGGTGCGGGCGCGGCGGCGGGCTCCGGCGCGGACGGCTGCGGCGGCGCAGGCATGGGTCCGGCGACGACGCCCATCAGGCGCACCGCCTCGCTCAGCAGTTCGTAGTTGGCCCGCACCCGCTCCTGGAAGGCGGCGTCGAGCGCCTTGGTTTCCTCGGAGGTCTTCTGCGCCGAGGCGGTCATGTCGCCCAGGCTCTGGTCGATGTCGGCCACCGCGGCGCGGGCGGCGGCGACCCAGCCCTCCAGCCGCTGGCGGGCCTTCTCGCCGGCGTCGTCGATCATCGCGGCCGACTGCTCGATCAGCCCGCGCGCCTCGGTCAGCCGCCCCTCGAACAGGGCGTTGGCCTTCTGCCCCGCATCGAAGGCGGCCTCGTTCAGCTGGTCGACGCGGGTGCGCGCGGCCTCCACCTGCTCCTCGGCGGCGCGGCGGGCCTGCTCGGCGGCGGCGGTGATCTGGTCGATGGAGGCGCGCAGGGCCTCGGCCAGCGCGTCGCGTTCCTTCGTCGCCGCGGCGGTCAGCTCGGCAAAGCGCTCGGCGGCGGCGGCCGTGAGGTGCTGGATGGCTTCCGACCCCTGCTGGGCGGTTTCGCTGACCTCGGCGGTGGCGCTCTTCGAATGAGCGACAAGCTCGTCGAGGCGCGCGATGCGGGCGTCCGCCTCCAGCTTCAGCGCCTCCTGCTCAGCGTGCAGGTTGTCCGCCAGCGCGGTCAGCGAAGTCCGCTGCTCGGTCAGCGCCTGCTCGACGCCGCGCATCTGTTCGGTCACGCCCGAGGCGGCCGTCTCCAGGCGCGCGGTGTGGCGGACCAGGTCCTCGCCCGCCCCGCGCGCGGCGGAGATCACCTCGCCGGCGGCCACGTTGACGCCCCCCGCCCGGCCGATGGCCTCGGAGACGACGCTCGCCTGCTCCTGCAGCGAAGCGGAAAGCGACTCCAGCTCGCGCCGCTGGGCGGCCAGCGTCTCGGCGAGGTCGGCGGCGGTCTGGCGCGAGCCGGACGCGGCGTCGTTGAGGCGGCCGGTCTCCTGCTCCAGCGTCTCGCGGAGCGAGGTCATGGTCTCGCGCGTGCGGCCGGCGGCGGCCTCGGCGTCGTCGATCTGGCGGCGGACGGCTTCCACCACCCCGCCCGCTTCCGAAGCGGCGAGCGCGGCGGGCGCCAGCATCTGGTTGGCGATTTCCCGGCTGCGGCGCACTTCCGCCGACAGCCGCATGCCCTGGATCAGGGCGTAGGCGCACAGCCACACCAGCGCCATCGGCCCGACCGCCAAGGCGACGAACACCGCCAGCGCGAACGGATCGTACTGCAGCGGCTCGACGCCGTTGCGATAGCCCACCGCGTAGGCGATCGGCGCGCCGGCCCACAGCACGGTCACCACCAGCGCAACCAGATAGACCGGCCAGCCCGCCGGGTCTTTCACGGGCTTGGGCTGGCGGCCGAACACGGGCGCGGGCGGCTCAGCCGCCGACTGGCCGAAGTCGATGTTGGCAGCCTCGGGCGTGGAGAAGGCGCGCGGCGCACGCTTCTTGAACTTCATCTGGCAGTCCCCGGCCTTAGGGCCGACGAAGCTAGCGGTAAAAGCGGGGGCGGCAAAGCCGCTTGAAGAGCGTCAGGTGCGGTTGAGCGCCGGGG
The DNA here is from genome assembly GCA_946480495.1 of uncultured Caulobacteraceae bacterium. The sequence goes on along the minus strand of CAMLKO010000106.1, from coordinate 398 downwards.
TCTTGTCGGGGCAATCGGCCGGGCGCGCGACGAGCGGCTCGGGCTTGCGGGCGGCGGGCACGCGGGCGACCGTGCGTTCCACCTGCGGCTGATGATGCTGGGCGATGTCGAGGGTCATGCCGAAGTGCGCGTAGGCGGCTGCGGCGGACGTGACCACCAGATCGGCGATGAGCGACATCGAAACCTCCCCGGATCCGATGCCGCTCTTATGCGCCTTGCGTCAGCTGCGCCGCAATGGCGGCGCCCATGAACTTTTGTTCATGGAACGCCGGTTATCGGCGGCAGAGAACGTCCTGCAGCGTGTTGCCGGCGCTGTCGTAGTAGACGGCCTCGCGGTTGCCCATCCGGCGACAGAAGGCGTCGGCGCCGCGCTTGCCCACGCCATAGCCGTAGGCGTT
>CAMLKO010000105.1 GCA_946480495.1 uncultured Caulobacteraceae bacterium | reverse complement strand
CGGGCCAGAAGCACGCGAAGACTTCGATCACCTATGAGTATCCCTGCGCCGAGGGCGATCCCTACTACCCGGTCCCGCGCGCGGAGAACCAGGCGCTGTACAAGAAGTACGAAGCGTTGGCGCTCGAGACCCGCAACGTCACCTTCGTCGGACGGCTGGCCACCTACCGCTACTACAACATGGACCAGGTGGTCGGTCAGGCGCTGGCGACCTACCGCCGGATGATGGAGCGCAACCGCGGCGCGGCCGATACGGTGCGCACCAGCGTGATCGCGGCCGGCTAGGCCTCCCCAGCCGTCTGGCGGACGAGGATGGCGTCGATGTCGGCGCCGCCCGGAAGCGTGCCGTAGCTGCGGCCCCAGTCGCCCGCCAGCCGTGTCGCGCAGAAGGCGTCGGCGACCGCGGACGGGGCGTGGCGGACCAGCAGCGCGCCCTGCAGCACCAGCGCCATGCGCTCGGCGATCCAGCGGGCCTGGTTTTCAGCCACGCCGTGGGCCAGACGGTCCTCGATCTCGCGGGCGGCGGCGTCGAGCCGGGCGTCGGCTGCGCGGGCCTCTGCGATCTCGGCCTGGAAGGCGGCCAGCGCGGCGGGCTCCTTGCCGAAGGTGCGCAGGATGTCGAGCGCGATGACGTTGCCCGAGCCCTCCCAGATCGCGTTCAGCGGCGCCTCGCGATAGAGGCGCGGCATCGGGCTTTCCTCGACGTAGCCGGCGCCGCCGTGGCACTCCATGGCCTCGTAGATGAAGTTCGGATTGCGCTTGGTCAGCCAGTATTTGCCGAGCGCCACCGACAGCCGCGCGAACGCCCGCTCTTCCTCCGACACGCCGTCGAAGGCGCGCGCCACCCGCATGGTCAGGGCGGCGGCGGCTTCGTACTCCAGCGCCAGGTCGGCGATCACCGAGCGCATGGCCGGCTGGTCGATCAGCGTCTTCTGGAAGGCGCGGCGGCCGCTGACGTGATGCACCGCCTGCGCCAGGCCCATGCGCATGATGCCCAGCGTCCCGGCCATGGTGTCGAGGCGGGTGTGGTGGACCATGTCGATGATCACCGACACGCCCCTGCCCTCCTCGCCCAGCAGCTCGGCGTAGGCGTCGTGGTACTCGATCTCGCTGGAGGCGTTGGACTTGTTGCCGAGCTTGTCCTTCAGCCGCATGACCTGGATGGTGTTGCGCTCGCCGTCTGGCCGGATGCGCGGGACGAGGAAGCAGGACAGGCCGCCCTCCGCATAGGCCAGCGTCAGGAAGCCGTCGCTCATCGGCGCCGAGCAGAACCACTTGTGGCCGACCAGACGATAGGGCCGGCCGGGCCCCCGCTGCTCAAGCGGGAAGGCGCGGGTGGTGTTGGCGCGGACGTCGCTGCCGCCCTGCTTCTCCGTCATCGCCATGCCGACGGTGATCCCGGCCTTCTGCGCGATGGGTTTCAGCGCCGGGTCGTACTTTCCGCCCAGCAGCTTATCGAGCCAGGGCCCCGCCACATCCGGCTGGCGGCGCAGCGCCGGCACGCAGGCGTAGGTCATGGAGATCGGGCACATCACGCCGGCTTCCGCCTCGGTGAAGAGAGCCAGCAGACCGGCGTGGGCGACGTGGCCGCCGGGACGATCCGCGGTCCAGGCGATGTCGTGGATGCGGTGCTCCATCGCGAGCGTCATCAGCTGGTGATAGGCGGGGTGGAAGCGCACCTCGTCCACGCGCCGGCCATAGCGGTCGAAGGTGATCAGCTCCGGCAACGAGCGATTGGCCTGATCGCCCCAATCCAGCACCTGCTCGGAGCCCACGACACGGCCCAGCGCCGTCAGCGGCGCCTCGACCCAGGCCCCGCCCTCGCGCACGGCGGCCTCCCGCAGCGCGGTGTCGGTGGCGAACAGATCCCGCCCGGCGAACTCGCCCGGCTGGTTGGTGACCTCGTGCGTCTCGAGCTGCGTGCGCGGCGCGTAGCGTGGCATGGCCGATCCTCCGTGCGGCGGTCCTAGCACGATAGCCGGGGGATAGGCGAAGCCCTCGCGCGCACGGCCGGAGGCGCGCGCAGGCATGTGCATAGGGGCGCGTGTATTGCGTGCGCGCACATATGCGGACGGAGGCGGGCGCGTGGGGGATAACTTCGCCGGCGGGGATAAGGGCGGCGCTGTCCATCAGCGCAGTATGAGGGTGACAGGCCAGCGCGGGGACAGATTGCGCATCGTCCGCGCAAGGAAGAAGGGCGGCCGCCGTCGGGGGGCGACCGCCCAGCGATCCGGTCGAAGGGGGACCGACACCGGAGGGGGCTAGAATTCCTTCCGGATCGAGAGCCCGATCAGCCGCGGATCGAGCACGAACACGTTTGTCGTGAGCGCCGTGTCGTCGGAGTTGAGGAAGGCGTCGGTGATAGGCGTCTTGTCGAGGATGTTCTTGGCGTAGAGCTCGATCTTCAGCCCGTCCTCGTTCTCCACCCACAGCGAGAGGTTGGCGTTATACCAGCCGTGCAGCTTGTCGTAGGGGTTGTCGTTGTAGACGCGCGCCCAGGACTGCGCCTGCCAATAGCCGTCGCCGCGCACCGTCGCCTGCCAGTTTCCGGCGAACTGCCATGAGTATTGGGCGCCGACGCTGATCGTCCAGTGCGGCGCGTTCGGAAGCTCCTTGCCGCCCAGCTCCTTGTAGAAGCCCGCGCCGCCATTGGTGTCGATCAGGTATTGCGCACGATCGACGCCGGCTTGCTGCCAGATGTTGCCGAAGAACAGCGGAATAAGCAGCTCGCTGAGGAAGTTGCCTGGGCAGAGCCCGCCAAGGATCGCCTCCGGGTTCGGCTGCCCCTGGTCTTTCATGAGCTGGAGCCCGTACTCCGCCACCGACACCGGCGCGATGCAGTTCGACGGCTGCAGGATGAAGGGCTTGGCGACCATGTAGTCCGGATTTCCGGCGGTGCGGTCCATGATGTCGATGGACTTCTCGCCGTTTGCGATCTCGGTATCGGCGTATCCGATGGCGGCGTTCACCCTGAAGTGTTCGCTGAGGTGGAAGAGGGACTCGACTTCAAGGCCCCACGCCTTGGCGTCGAAGTTTTCGTTGACCGCCGTACGGTCCTTGATCTGCGAGACCTGGTAATTCTTGTAGTCGTAGTAGTAGGCCGCCAGGTTGAGCATGCCCGCTCCGCCCATCAATGTGTTCTTGGCGCCGACTTCAAAGGCGTTGATGTATTCCGGGTCGAAGGTTTTTGGGTAAGCCAGCGTCTGAACGATCGGGCGGTTGCCCGGCGTTCCCGGCGGCGGAGCGGTGCCGTACTGGTCCACCGGCGGGATGCACCAGATGTCGAAGAGACAGAACTCTTCACCGCTGAATCCGATGCCGGGCGGGTTGGCGCCGCCGCCCTTGTAGCCCCGTGAATAGAAGGCGTAGAGCATTGTCTGGTCGGTGAACGGCAGGTCGGTTTTCCAGTCGATGCCGAGACGGCCGGTGAACTTGCCCCACTTCTGGACGATGTCGGGGTCTTCATAGAAGCCGCGGTTGATCTTGCCGCCGAGGAAGCTGCTGGAGCCCATCAGGACCTGGGTGGGCACGGGCGTGAAGGTCTTGCGGTCGTCGGTGTAGCGCAGGCCGGCGGTGAGGCGCGTGGCGTCGTTGATCTGCCAGTACAGTTCGCCGAAGGCGGCGGCCGACTTGACCTTGTAGGGGTTCTTGCTGCGGAAATAGTTGTGACCTTCGCCGTTGATGCTCTCTATCGGATTGGGGTCGATGTAGATGCAGTTGGCCTGCCCTTCCGGGCTGTCCAGCGGGACGGGATTGACGAGCGGGTAGTAGATGCCGGGCCCAGCGTTGCCGCACTTGGTGTAATCGGCCGTCGCGTTGAACGGCTGCGTCGGTGTAAGCCCGCCGGGCAGTTGTGCGACCAGCGTCGTGATGTTGAAGAAGATGTAGTAGTCTTCAAGGGTCTTGTAGCTGGTGTAGTTCAGACCGACCGAGAAGTTGACGGGGCCGTCGAACTTCGATGCGACGCGCAACTCCTGCGAAAACTGCGTGCTTTTCGACTGGGAAATGTCGAAGCCCGCCATGGTGTTCGAGCAGCCGAGCTGCGGATCGCAATAGACGCCGCCGGGCGACAGCAGCCGAAGGGGTGAGGGTCCGTTCGTGCCGAAGACCCCGCCGTCCCAAACGTTCGAGGTATCGGGAAATACCGGCACGGTGTTGAACCGGTTGAAATCCTGGAAGGAATAGAGCTTGTCCTTCACATAGGCCGTCTGAGACGTCAGGGTCAGGGTGTCGGTCAGGTCGAAGTCCCAGTTCAGCTCCAGAACATCGGTCTTGGCCCGGTAGACCGGGTCGCGGAACGAGGCGATCACCCGCATGTCGTGCGACTGGTCGACGCCGCCATAGGGATCGACGGGCTGCAGGGCCGTGACGAGGTCCCCCTCCCACCAGTTTTCCTTGGTGTAGCCGATGCTGCCGCCGATCAGGCCGGGGATGGCCGAGAAGGCGACGAAGGGAATGGCCAGGCCGTTGGGCGTGCCGAACGCGCCCTCGTCGTACATCGAGCCCATCTTGCAGCCCTGGCTCGTATAGACCGAGGCCCAGAAGCCGCTGATGGTCTGACTGCCGATCTGGGTCTTGCCGTCGTCGTGGTGGCAAAGCTGCTTGCCGGTGCGCGAGCGGTCGTCGTCTTCCTCGAAACGCTCCCAGATCAGGTTGCCGCTCAGGCGATCGATCGGATTGAAGCCGACCGTCAGGCGCGCGGACCAGAGGTTGCGGCCGTTCACCGCGTGCTTGGTCAGAGAGTTGAAGTCGTAGCCCTTGCGGTCGGTCAGGGCGCCGGCGATGCGGACGGCGAGCTTGTCCTCGATGAGCGGCATGTTGACCATCGCCGACACCCGCTTGGTGTCGTAGTTGCCGACCTCGCCCTTCAGCCAGCCCTTGAATTCGTTCATGTCGGGCTTGGCCGAAATGACGTTGATGACGCCGGCCGTGGCGTTGCGGCCATAGAGCGTCCCCTGCGGCCCGCGCAGCACTTCCACGCGTTCGATGTCGAAGTATTCCTGCTCGAACAGCCGGTTGCGGATCAGGCCCGTTGAGTTGAACGCGACGGCGACACCGGGATCGGTGGTCGCGGAGATCGCCTTGGTGCCGATGCCGCGGATCGAGAAGTTGTAGCTGGTGAAGTTGTTCTTC
>CAMLKO010000104.1 GCA_946480495.1 uncultured Caulobacteraceae bacterium | reverse complement strand
CGCTCCAGCTCTTCGGCCTCGGGTTTTCGTGGGGGGGCTTCGAGAGCCTCGCCATCCATTGCGATCCGCAGCTTTCCCGCCGCACCGTCAAGCGCGACTTCGGCGGCCCGCTGATCCGCCTGCACGTCGGGCTGGAGAGCTCGGCCGACCTGATCGCCGACCTGCGCGCCGGGCTCGATGCTTACGTAGCGGCAGGTTCATCTTCTTAGAAAACGGACCTTGCCTGCCGTTGCGTTCCGGTCGAAGCTGAGACGACAGCTTCATCGAGAGAGGGACGCCCGCATGTTCTCCCACATCATGGTCGGAACGAACGATCTGGAGAAGGCCAAGACCTTCTACGACGCCCTGCTGGGGACCCTGGGCGTGCCGCCCTCCTTCGTGGACCGGCACCGTATGTTCTATATGGCCAACGGCGGCGTCTTCTGCGTCTCGCTGCCGATCGACGGCCAGCCCGCCACCCACGCCAACGGCGGCACCATCGGCTTCAAGTGTGACTCCGTCGAGCAACTGCACGCCTGGCACGACACCGGCGTCGCCCATGGCGGCAAGTCGATCGAGGACCCGCCCGGCCTGCGTGAAAGCCCGATGGGCAATATGCATCTGGCCTATCTGCGCGATCTCGACGGCAACAAGCTCTGCGCGGTCTACCGCGAGGCCTAACTTGCGAGGGTGGCGCGCCCGGCAGGACTCGAACCTGCGACCACATGCTTAGAAGGCACGTGCTCTATCCATCTGAGCTACGGGCGCCTGGCACCTAGTGCGTCCAGGGAATCTTGCGGTTGGCGGCGAAGTTGTCGGCGTAGGCCTTGATGATCCGTTTGGCGGGCTTGGGGTCGTCGATCTGGAACGCGATACCGTACTTCCCGGCGTAGGCGACCGCCTCCTCGCGCGTGTCGAAGGCGATCTTCACCTGGCCGTTGAGGTCGGTCGTCTGGGTCCAGCCCATCAGCGGATCGGGCCATCTGGCCGACGCGGGTTCGAACTCCAGCACCCACACCTTGGTGTTGGCCTTGCCGGATTGCATGGCGTTCTTCGGCGGCTGGTAGATACGCGCGAGCATGGACCTTCCCTACGTTCGCCGATGGTCGGGGCGGCGTGATTCGAACACGCGACCCTCTGCTCCCAAAGCAGATGCGCTACCAGGCTGCGCTACGCCCCGTAACCTTCGGTGGCTGCCTCTTGCCATGCAAAACGCGCCTAGTCGATCCGCCGCCGCACGGGTTTGAAGACGCCAGAGCCCCGCAGCACGTCGCGATGCCCTGTGCGCACCCGGCCTTCGACGAAGACGAGGTCCTTGGCCTTGCGGGTGACCCGCGCCTCGCCGAACACCCACTCGCCGGCTCTGGCCATCGACAGGAAGTCGACCGAGAGGTGCACGGTCACCGACGCCCCGCCCGTCGCGCCCCACACCGCGCGCGCCAGCACGCCGTCCAGGAAGGTCGTCAGCATGCCGCCGTGGACGATGCCCATGCCGTTGCAATGGCGCTTGAGCGCGTAGAAGGCGTGCTCGAACGCGCCCTCCTCCAGATTGCGGTGGAAGAACGGGCCGTTGTGGGTGGTGTAGGGACCGCGGGCGGAGGCGACGAAGCCTTCCGGCGGCTCGGGGACGAACTCCGGGTCAGCCACCGTGGAAGATCCGATGCACGACCTTGTCGCCCGGCTTGATGCCCAGCTCCTGCGTCAGCCCGCCGCCGATCTCCAGCACGCCCAGCACCGGGCCGTCGGAGGGGATCGGGGTTTCGGAGTAGGGCTCGGTGTTGTCGGCGATGTTGGCGATCGTCCCGTCCGGCCGGATGAAGATCATGTCGAGCGGGATCAGGGTGTTGCGCATCCAGAACGCCACCTGCTGGGTGGTGTGGAAGTCGAACAGCATGCCCTGGTCGTCGTCGAGGTGAGTGCGGAACATCAGGCCCTGCTCGCGCTCGGCCTCGTCGTCGGCGATCTCCACGCGGAAGTGGACCGGGCCCTTGGCCGTGATGATGTCGAGCGGCTCAAACACCGGAGGCGCGGGCTCGGCGGTTGCGACGGGGGCCGGGGCCGGGGCGGGCGGCGGCGCGGCGGGGGCGCAGGCGGCCAGCGACAGGATCGCTAGGCCGGCGAACAACCTGGATTGCAATGACCAGCTCCTGGTTAGCGCGCCCTCAGGCGGCGCCCAGGGCCTCGATCTCGGCGACGACCAGACCCTTGGGCCCTTCGGCGAAGCGCACCATGACGGCTTCACCGGGCTGCAGGTCCTCGAGGCCGCTGCGGCGCAGGGTCTCGATGTGGACGAAGATATCGCCCGGCTGGCTCTCGCGCACCACGAAACCGTAGCCCTTGGTGCGGTTGAACCACTTCACGGTGGCGCGTTCCTGCGGGCCGGTGGCGACGAGCGTCGGGCGTCCCGGAGCAGCGCCGCCGCCGCTGAAGCGTTCGCGGCGGAACCCACCGCCGCCGTCGCCGTCGAAGCGTCTGGGCCGCTGGGCCGGCGGCGGCGCGGAGCTCTCGTCGAGATCGACGATCTCGTTCACCTGCCAGCCCTTGGGGCGGCGCACCACGTCGCAAACGATGATGGAGCCTTCGAGCGCCGACTCCCGGCCGGCGTTGCGCAGCGAGGTCACGTGCAGCAGCACGTCCTTGAGCCCCGTCTGCTCGGGATCGTCGGGAACGATGAACCCGTAACCCTTACCCGCGTCGAACCACTTGACGCGTCCGCTGATCCGCACAGCTTCCTGCGGATCCTGCGCCTCAAAATCGTAACTGGACATCCCCGCCCCTCTCGCGCGCCGTCCAAAGGCAAGTTGGGCGGCCCGCGCAGTATAACACTGTTCTCGCAGGAATAGATGACCAGTTGTACGTTTCGCGCAAGGCGAAGCTTGCGCGCAACAGGCGCGACCGGGTGTCGCGCTCCGGTAAAGCGCTCGCGAGAGGTGGCAGGCCCTAGGGGAGTCGAACCCCTCTTCCCAGATTGAAAATCTGGTGTCCTAACCGATAGACGAAGGGCCCGCGGCGAGGAGCCGGGGATATATCCAGCTTCGGTTGGCGCCGCAACCCTTCCAGCCCAAGGTTTTGGTCAGCCGGAACACATGCGCGGATCGGCGGCGTCCTCGATCTCCAGCTCGACGTTTTCGCGGCCCTGCCAGTCGTCCGGTTTCAGCTTTCCGGCCACGTGCAGCGTCCCGTCGGCGGCCAGGATCCGGCGGCCCAGATCGGTCTCGCCGGCCCGCCAGGCGACGGCCTTCAGCTTGCCGCCCGCCTCGTCGACCAGGGTGCAGCGGACATGGCCGCCGCGCAGCGCCATCGGCCGCTCGATCCGCGCGCCGGCGATGGCGAACATCGGCTCGGGATTGCCCGGCCCGAACGGCGCAAGCCTCTGGAATTCCTCATAAAGCGGACGCCCCGCCCCGCCGGGCGCGACCAGCGCGTCGATCTCGACGGCGTCGAGCGCGGCGGCGTCGACCATCTCCCCGGCCAGGCGCTGGGACAGGAAGGCGCGAAGCTCCGGAATGGCGGCCGGGCGGATGGTCAGCCCGGCGGCCATGGCGTGCCCGCCGCCCGCCAGCAGCAGGCCTTCGTCGAAGGCCGCCTGCACGGCGCGCCCGAGATTGACGCCCGTCTGGGAGCGGCCCGAGCCCTTGCCGATGTCGGCGGCGCGGTCGACGCCGACCACCACGACCGGCTTGCGGTAGCGCTCGCGCAGGCGTCCGGCGACGATGCCGATGACGCCGGGATGCCAGCCGTCGCCGGAGACGACGATGACGGGCGCATCCGGGTCGAAGTTGCTTTCGCGCTCGATGACGTGGATCGCCTCGTCGATGACCTGCTTCTCGACGTCCTTGCGCGAGGCGTTGAGCGCATCGAGCTCCTCGGCCAGCGCCCTCGCCTCCTCCGGATCGTCGGTGGAGAGCAGCCGCGCGCCGAGGTCGGAGCGGCCGATGCGCCCGCCGGCGTTGATCCGGGGACCCAGGATGAAGCCCGCGTGGAAGGTCGTGGCCGGGCCCTTGGAGCCCGCGACGTCCAGCAGCGCCTTCAGGCCCGGGTTCTTCCAGGCCGACATCACCTTCAGCCCCTGCGCCGCCAGCGCCCGGTTGAAGCCGACGAGCCGGGTCACGTCGCAGACCGCGCCCAGGGCGGCGAGATCGAGCCATTGGCGCAGGTCGGGCTCGTCGCGGCCCTCGAACAGGCCGCGCTTGCGGGCCTCGCGGTTGAGGGCGGCGAGCAGGACGAAGGTCACGCCGGCGGCGGCCAGCACCCCCTGCCCCGAGACGCAGCCCGGCCGGTTGGGATTGACGACGGCGGCGGCCTTGGGCGGATCCTCGCGCATCAGGTGGTGGTCGATGACCACGACCTCGAGCCCGATCTCGCCGGCGTGGGCGATGGCGTCATAGGCGGCGGCGCCGCAGTCGACGGTCACCACCAGCTCGGCGCCGGCGTCGCGGATACGCTTGAAGGCGGCGGGGCTGGGGCCGTAGCCCTCGGTCATGCGGTCGGGGACATAGATCGGCAGCTCGTGGCCGAGCGCGCGGAACCAGCGGACCAGCTGGGCGGCGCTAGACGCTCCATCGACGTCGTAGTCGGCGAACACCACCATGGGGCGGCGCCGCTCCAGCGCGTCGACCAGGATTTCGGCGGCGCGGTCCATGTCGGTGAAGGACGACGGATCGGGGAACAGCGCCTTCAGCGTCGGCCGCAGGTAATCGGCGGCCTCTTCGGACGTCACCTCCCGCGCCGCCAGCGCCCGGGCGAGCGGTTCGGACAGGCCATGCCGCTGCTGGTGCTCGCGGGTCAGCGCCGCGTCAGCAGGCCGCTCGCGCCACGCACGCCCGCTCAGCGAGCGCGAGACGCCGAGAAATCCGATCAGGGGCGAACCGTCAGGCATCCCGACAGGGTAGCCCGAGTCGTCGAGCGGCAGGGGCGAGAGTGTCCTGTGGACGGCGGAGACTCGCGCGGGGGCGCCAATGCGCGGACGGAGGGGCGCATGTGCGCATGCGCGTGCAGCGTTGCGCGGGCGGGTGTTGGGGGCGGCGCAGGAGGCGATGGCGAGATCCATGCCTCATGGTCGCACGGCATCGGCGGGCGGGGATAAGTCGGGTCAGAGGGGCGGGCGAGAGTATCCGGATGTATTCGGAAGGAATGTCTTCAGGTCTTCCCCCAGCTTGTCTGGGGGAAGTGG
>CAMLKO010000103.1 GCA_946480495.1 uncultured Caulobacteraceae bacterium | reverse complement strand
GCGAGCCTCAGGCCCGCGGTGATCGCAAAGGCGGTGAAGAAAAGCACGTGCAGCAGATGCAGCGTCGGCGTCGCCGCCGCGATCAGTCCGCCGATCAGCAGGCCCAACGCCGTGAACCCGACGATCTGCTGCGGCAGCGTCGGCGGTCTGGCCGCGCCGCCGAACGACAGGGGATGCGGCGCGGCGCCGACGCGCGGCGCAAATGCGCCCGCGCCGCCGATCGCAATCCTCGTTTCCGGATTTTCGCGCGCCATCCGAGCCCCCCAGAGCGGCGGGCGATGAGGAGCAGCTTGCTACCTGCAAGTGTAGAGACCGGCGGTTGCGCTTGTTTTCACATGCAACCACTGGCGGGCGAAAGGCGGCGTTTACGCCGCTTGCGGGTGCTGGGTGATTGCCGTTTAGTATCGCGGGGCGAGGTGCAAGGGGGACGTGGTGTCTTTAGCGTTGGCGAAATCGCAGCGGTCGGCGCGAAAGGCCAAGGGCGATGGACACCTGCGCCGCGCCGAGATCCTCGAAGCCGCCGAGCGCATCTTCCTCGCCGAGGGCTACCAGGGCGCCACCATCCGCAAGATCGCCGATGAGGTCGGGGTCTCTTCGACCGCGCTCTACATGCACTTCTCCGACAAGGACCAGATCCTGCTGGAGATCTGCGAGGGGGCGATCACGCGGCTCCTGACCTACAACGAACAGGTCGCCGTCCAGCCGATCGATCCCGTCGCGCGGGTCAAGCTGATGGCCGAAGGCTACGTCCGCTTCGCCCTGACCAATCCCAACGCCTACCAGCTCGTCTTCTGCTCCTCGATGCAGGCGATCTCGGAGGACAAGCAGGCCGCGACCATGGCGCTGGGCGAACGCTGCTTCGACAAGTTCCTCGGCGTCGTGCGCGAGATCGCCGCGGCGGGGCGTCTGCGGACGGGCACGCCGGAAAGCGCCGCCCAGGTGATGTGGGCGGCCTGTCACGGGGTCGTGGCCCTGATCGTGACGCGGCCGACCTTTCCGTGGGTGGCGCCCGACGACCTCAGGCAGGTGCTGGTCGAAGGCCTGCTCCACGGCCTGGTTTCGGATTAGCCCCTTGCGCCTTCCCGTCCTGATCGCCGCCGCGAGCCTGTCGCTCGCGGGCGGCGCGGCGGCCGCGCCGCGCGTCATGTCGCTCGACCAGTGTTCGGACCAGTACGTCCTGGCGCTGAGCCCACGCGAGGCCATCGTCGGCCTGTCGCCCAGGGCCGGCGCGCGGGATTCCTACCTGCGGGACCGCGCCGCCGGCCTGCCGGTCCGCCGGGCGAGCGCCGAGGCCCTGCTGGCCGCGCGGCCCGACGTGGTCGTCCGCTACTGGGGCGGCGACGAGCGGCTGGCCCGCGTGCTCGAACGCCGGGGCGTGAAGGTGGTGCGCATCGAGGAGGCGACCGACTTCACCGGCGTCCGCGACAACGTCCGCCGCGTGGCCGCCGCGCTGGACGAGCGCGAGGCGGGCGAGCGGATGGTCGCGAAGATGGATGCTGACCTGGCGGCTTCGCGGGGCGCCTGGCACGGCCGCTCGGCGCTCTACCTGACGCCCAGCGGTTTCACGGCGGGCGAAGGCACGTTGATCAAGGCGATGCTGGAGGCGGCTGGGCTGACGAACGCGGGGAGCCGGCCGGGCTACCAGCCGGTGTCGCTGGAGGCGCTGGTGATGAACCCGCCGGGCGCGCTGGTGCTCGGCTTCTTCGATGCGTTTGCGACGGCCATGGTGCGCTGGGGCCCGGGACGGCATCGGGTGCTGCAGCCGTTAATCCGGGAGAAGGCGATCGGGTCGCTGTCGGCCTCCATCGCCGGATGTCCGGGCTGGTTCGCGGCGCAGGGCGCGCGGCAGCTGGCGCAGGCGGCGCCGCGATGAACCGGCTGACGCTGTTCCTGATCGTCGCGCTGGCCGTGGTGCTCGCCATGGCGGTGCTGCTCGGCGAGACGCCGCTGACGGCGCAGCAGGTCATGCAGGCCTTCCGCGACCCCGGCTCGCCGCCCGGCGAGGTGCTGTGGTCGATCCGTGCGCCGCGCGCCGCGACGGCGGCTGTGGTCGGTGCAGGCCTGGGATTGGCCGGCGCGGCGATGCAGGGGCTGCTGCGCAACCCGCTGGCCGATCCCGGGGTGCTGGGCGTGTCGGCGAGTTCGGGACTTGGCGCGGCGTTCGCCATCGCGCTGGGCCTGGCGGCCGTGCCGGGGGCCATCGAGGGCTCGGCGTTGCTGGGGGCGCTGGTCGCGGGCGTGATCGTCGTCGCCCTGGCGGCGAGGCTGCGAGAGCCCGAGGCGTTGATCCTGTTCGGCGTAGCCCTGTCGGCGTTCGCGGGCGCGCTGACGGCGCTGATCTTCAACCTGTCGCGCTCGCCCGTCTCGCTTACGGAAATCATGTCCTGGCTGCTGGGCTCGGCGGCCAACCGCGACTGGGCGGATGTGGCGCGCACGCTCGTCCCGATGGCCGTTGGCGCGGCGCTCTGCGGTTACGCCGGACGCGGACTGACGATGCTGACGCTGGGCGAGGAGACCGCGGCCATGTCCGGCCTGCCGATGGCCCGGCTGCGCGCCGCCGCCGTGGCGGGCGCGGCGCTGCTGTCGGGCGCGGCGGTGGCGGCGACGGGGGTGATCGGGTTCGTGGGGCTGGCGGCCCCGCACATGGTCCGGCGCGGCGTGGGCGACGACCCGCAGGCGGTGCTGGCTCCCTCGGCGGTCGCGGGCGCGGTGCTGCTCACCGTGGCCGACCTCGTTTCGCGCATGCTGCCGACGGAGCAGGAACTGAAACTCGGCGTGGTCACCGCCCTCTTCGGCGCGCCGGTGTTTGCGCTGATCGCCTGGCGCGCGGCCCGGAGCTGGCGGACGTGAGCGCGGTCTGGGAAATCGTGGGCGCCACGGCGCGTCAGGGCGGGCGCGTCGCCTTGCACGACGCGAGCCTCTCGGTATCCGCCGGCGAGATCGTCGGCGTGCTCGGCCCCAATGGCGCGGGCAAGACGACGCTGCTGCGCGCGGGGCTGGGCCTGCTGCCGCTGGAGGCCGGCGAGGCGCGGCTGCAGGGGAGGGCGGTGCACGACCTCTCGCCCGCCGAACGCGCCCGGCTGGTCGGCTACCTGCCGCAGGAACGCCGCGTGGGCTGGAACCTCGCCGCCGCCCGCATCGCCAGCCTCGGCGCGCCGCACCTGCCGCCGAAGCGCGCGATGGAGGTCGGGCGCGAGTGTCTCGCCCGGGTCGGGCTGGAAGGTTTCGCGGCGCGCGGCGTCCTCGACATGTCCGGCGGCGAGCGCGCGCGGGTGCTGCTGGCGCGGCTGCTGGCGACGGGCGCGCCCCTGTTGGTCGCGGACGAACCGGCCGCCGGGCTCGATCCCGACGCACAGCTGCTGACCCTGGAACTGCTTCGCGCCGAGGCTGAGCGGGGCGCAGCCGTCGTCGTCACCCTGCACGACCTGACGCTGGCCGCGCGCGCCTGCGACCGCCTGGTGGTGATGCATCAGGGACGGGTGGCTTCGGAAGGCTCGCCGCAACGGGCGCTGTCGTCTCAGGTGCTGCGCGAGGCCTTCGCGCTGGACGGCGCGCTGGTGGAGACCCCGGCGGGGCTGACGCTGTCGGCCTCTAGGGTTGCGAGGCGCTGACCGTCCCCGAGGTGTTCGAGGCGTAGTAGCCGTAGCTGCCGCGGTTGAGGTCCTTGCTCAGCGTCAGCGGCGCCGTGCCGCCGGCCAGCCGGGCCCGATAGACCTGCGTCGTCTCCAGCGTGCGCATCACGTAGTTGCGCGTCTCCGAGAAGGGGATGCACTCGATGTAGTCGAGCGGGTCGGTCATCGATCCGCGCGGGTCGCCGCAATAGCCGGCCCACTGCGGCGGGCGGTTCGGCCCGGCGTTGTAGCCCGCCGCGGCCATCAGGTAGGAGCCGCTGAACCGGTCGATCAGGCTGCCCAGATAGCTGGAGCCCAGCCGCATGTTGTACTGCGGGTCCGTCAGCCGGTCGGACGAGTAGGGCTCGCCGATCTTGCGGGCCACGATGGCGGCGGTGGAGGGCAAGAGCTGCATCAGCCCGACCGCGCCCGCGCTCGAGCGGATGTAGGGATTGAAGTTGCTCTCCTGGCGGCTGACGCTGAGCACGAAGGCTGGCTCCGCCCCGCCCGGCGCATACGGCGGGTTGATGAGCGGATAGCCGCGCTCGGGCAGGATCAGGCCCCGCTGGGCGCCGGCGCGGACCACCCGCATGGCGAGGTCCTGGTCGCCGTAGAGCTTGGCGAAGTCGAACAGCAGCGCCTGCTGCGCCTCGGTCGGCAGCACGTCGTCGATATGCAGCACGAAGACCCGCATGGTGTCGCGCGCGCCGACGTCGGCCAGCATCCTGGCGGCCTGGACGATGTCGCGGCCCTCGAACTGGGCGCGGTCCTGTCCGGTGATGATGGGGTCGCGGCCGAGCGCCAGCTGCTTCAGCCCCACCTTCTCGGCGGCCAGCTGGCCATAGAAGGTGGTCAGGTGCCTGGCGCCCTGGCCGTAATAGCTCTGCGCGCCCACCGGATCGCCCAGCGCCTCGGCGGCGCGGCCTTCCCAGTAGAGGGCGCGGGCCTGGGTGATCGGCGAGCCCGACGTGCCCTCGATCATCGCGAAGTGCCTGGCCGCGAGATCGGGCTTCTTCAGCCGGGTCAGCGCGATCCAGCCGGCGTAGAACTCGGCTTCCGCCAGCTCCGCGCCGGAGGTCATGCCGGTGTCGGCCGCGGCCTTGTAGGCGGCCTGGTAGTCGCCGGCGCGGATGGCCGTGCCGATCAGCGCGCGACGTTCCTTCCACACCCGCACGGCCGCGTCATGGGTCGGCGGCGGCCCGAAGTAGGGGACGAGGCTCAACGCCAGTCCATCCAATCCCTGGTCGCGCAGGTATGCGGCGTGCTCGAACGCCACGCCGGGGTCGGTCCGCTGGGCGGGCGTCAGGGCGGCGAACTGGGTGTTGGCGTCCGAGGCGCCCGCGCGGAAGGCCATGCGCACCAGCGCCATCGAACGCTGCGGCTCCGGCAGCAGGTAGACGATGGTCTGGGTCGCCGGTCCCTGCGTCCCGTACAGCAGCATGTCGGCGCGCTTGATGTGGTCGTCGACCGTCAGCATGTCGGCGAACCGGGCAAGGAAGCGCTGCTGGAGGTCGGAGTCGAAGGGCTCCTCACGCCAGAAGCGGCGCA